>JAAYNR010000268.1 GCA_012520735.1 Lentisphaerota bacterium
TGAAGGGCATCAGAGATATTGCAGGACTATATCACGGGCGCGCAAGATGGCTGCGCGGTCTTGATAATATTCAAGGATAAAGTAGGGGATGTCGCAGAAGTCTTTAAGTGCGCCGATATAGGTGGCGTAATCAAGCTTGCCGCTGCCGGTAGGGCCGTAGCCGGCCACTGAGCCGTCGGGATTGAAGTGAGAGTCTTTGCCATGCGCCAGGACGATGTCATCAGCAAGCATACGGACGCAGCGTATAAGTGGGGTGCGGTCGGGAACTATATTGGCTGCATCGAGGCAGACGCGCAAGGCGGGTGAAGCCACATGATCTTTCAGGCGCAGGAAAGTCTCTGCTGAACCAATTGAACCGGCACGGGTCATCTCAATAGCGACATCGACACCGACTTTTTCAGCGGTAGTGCATATCTGGCGCAAAGCTATGACAAGACCTTTGAAGACGGCGTTATCATCGGTGGTGCTGTCGGGGTATCCGGAGGGGTGCCAGACCATGATGGGGCGTGGGGCATCGCCGATGACATCTTTAAAGGCGGCAGTGCGGCTAACCAGACGCATGGCGCGGTCGGCATCGGCTTGCACGAGTCCCTGAGGGTTGACCAGATCGATATGGAGTGTCATGGCAGCCAGAGCAATATCTCCGGGGGTAAGTGTGGCACGTATTGCCTCGTCGGTGGGGTCTTTGTCGTCGATCTGACAGTTACCGGCATAAAACTGTTGGACGGCGTGAAAACCTAGCTCACGCATTTCTGCAGGTGGTGTTCCGGGCATAAGGCCTAACTTCATAGCAAAATCCTTTAAAAATGGTTAACATGGCGTGTAATAATAAGAGATTAAGTAAGTAGGGGCAATAATAAATAAGTGTAAGTGGTAATGGCGCAGTTATGGGGGGCTGATACAGTCGACAACGCCGATAAAGAAGAGATACCCTGTGAAATCCTGAAGGAGTGAGATGTATAACCTCAGAGAAAGCAAGCAGAGATGAGAAGAACACTGGGAGAGTGACTCAGGAGTTCGGCGTCAAAAAAAAACGACACACGATGAACCGGAAGAAGGTGTCAATTCTTTCCGGCCTACCCACTACCGTCCTACAATGTATTCGTGTGACAGTGGAAACGTGCATCGCCCTGAATCCTTTTGCGCGAATGACAGCTTATATAAAAAAAGGCAAACAGAAAACAGGAGGATACCGATGCGACTTACTAATATCGCCCGCTGGGTTTTAGTCCTTACGGGGACGGAGAAGGTATGGCACAGAGGCTATGTCAGGGGAGTTTTTTACCACGAATTTACGTGGATAGGTGTGGGAATTTTCTCCCTGCGGCGTAGGGTCGCTAATCGCTGAATATTCCCACACCAAGGCGCCAAAGAGCGGAGAAGAATGTCTGTTATGTAGTGGGCGAGGTGAGTGTCAAGATGATGCAATTTTAATTGTCAGTTTTGCTCCATAGATAGATGCTGCCTCTGTGCTGCCTTGATAATAGGCGATATACCATTCATCACCGCCCAGATATGTCATCCATGGGTATGTCCAGTCTCCGGCTCCTGTGGCGACCAACCCGAGCTGCTGCCACTGGAGCGTCTCATGGTATGCATGCCAGAGGGATATCCGCTGCGATGGTTCGCGCTCTGAGACCAACGCATAGAGGTGCTGCGGGTCGTGCGGGTCAACCGCAATAAAAGGGCTGGGATGCACGGCCCGGGCGTTGCCCTGTATGGCGCGTTCGACAAACTGCCAGCTCTCCCCAAGATCATGACTCACGAATTGATGGTAGGCACATGCCACGTCTTGTCGGACAAGACCAACCAACTTTCCACAGGTGTAGATGCAGGTCGGTTCAAAGTATTCTTTGTTAGTGAGCGTCCGGGGTGATCCCCAGGATATTCCATTATTGCTGGAGTAGGCGATCCATAAACCGGAGCCTTCAGGTTTACGATAGTGGCCGCATACCGCCATGCCCCTTTTGGGAACGGCAAATACATGGCCGAATATGGAGCCGGTCTTGTTATTGCCTATGGCGGAGGTGTCTGTGCTATTCCAGGTGTGCCCTTGATCGGTAGAGCGCCAGCCGAGGATCGTATTTGCCTTGTCGTTCTCATATGCCATTGCCAGAAGGATGATACTGCCGTCAGTACCATTGCCTAGGGCCAAATTACCCACATCCAGGTAGGGTTCCCCCTCTTGGGGATATTGGCAAAGCAGTTTCGGTGCAGAGAAGCTGTTGCCGTTATCTACAGAGAGCGAGATTGCCAAGCCGGATGACCCTTGATTGTGGCCGATGCCGGCGCTGTAGGCCAGTACCAGAGTCCCGTTATCAGTGCGTACAATTTTTGGCCATGAGAGGTGTCTGAAAGCGTTGTCACCAGGCGATGGAACAATAACCGTAGCATTGCTCGTAAATCGATTTTCACTGGTTAGTTTTTGCATGATATCCTCCTAAGTTAATAAACGGTTGATTATTTTTATGGAGCGGGGAACTCTCTTTAAAATGAAAGATGGAGCCATTTTTTGGTTTTTAACGGGTCAGGTTGTGGTTGGTAACGGAGGGTTTGGTACTCTTCGAGTAGGGTTGCAAGGTGGGTTGCCTGATCGGGGGGGAGAGATGGTTTGATCCGTTGTAGCCATGGGGTCCATGCTTCGTGCGGGAGGCGGTGGAGGTGTGGTGGTAGATGGTGTCTGACAATTTTGTTCATATGGGTGGTTAGTTGGCGCCGTATTTTTTGGCTGGGGCTCTCTGGCGGTTTTTTTGGGGAAGTGAGTCGATAGAGGAGGTAAATTAAGGTTGCAAGTGTTACTATGATAATACCGATGGTGGTTCTTATAATGGACCAGATATAGGTAAAAATAGTGGACAGGAGTGTGCTTATAGCAAAGAGGGGGCGGGCAGGATCGATCTTTTCAGTTAATGTGCGGCACGAGGATATTACCCACTCGGTGATAGCACGTAGCGGGGAGGGCGGTTTATGGCTGAGGGGCATACCGCCGGGTGGGGTGGCTTCAACGAGTGACCATTGGCGCGTATCTTTGTTCCAGGCCTCACACCAGGCGTGGGCATCACGCTGCCGGACAACCCAGCGGCGGGAATAGGGGTGGAGTTCGGAACAGAAGTAGCCCGAGACCATACGGGTGGGTATGTTTTGTTGCCGGAGCATAAGTGTGGCGGCAGTGGCAAAGAGGGTACAGTGGCCTTGGCGTTGTTCCATGAATTCAATTATGGGGTCGTTACCACTGGTGCCGTAAGAGGTCTCCAGTAAGTAAGTGAAGTTATGGTGGAAGTAACTAGTGAGCGTGGAGATGGTTTGTCCGATGGAAAGGTTTTGATTGGTGGTGAAACAGCGGGCTACCCAGTTTGAGAGAGAGGGGGCAATATTGGCGGGAATTGTGAGGTAATCTTTTTGGTCTTGGGGATCGGGTTGGGGGAAGGCTTGTGACAAGGTGGGGAATTGGGTGCCGGCGGCAGGAGGTGATTGAGTTTTTGAGTAGTAGCGGGGTGGGTGTGGAGCTTGCTCCAGAGAAACTATGCCATCATGGCTGACCAGCGGGTTGAGGTTTTCCGGTAATGTAAAGGTGGTACTATTGCCGGGGAGGCAAAAACTGGTGAGCGTTTTGTTGTCGGTAGGACGAAAAGACCAAGTTTCATAGGTTGCTGTACTGTCATCAGGATTGAGGCGGTATTCACTCCAGCCGATGTTAGTGGTGTCTGTTTCTTGTAAAAGTTGTTCAGGAAGATTAGCCACACGGGAGCGTCCTACCCATTGCCGCAGGCCGTAAGTACGGTAAACGGCCTCGCGCAAATAGCCGGGTTCGTGCGGTCCCTCTATCTCCAGCAAGATACGGATCTGTGCTTGCCAGTTGGCGGACGGTGCAGAGAGAGAGAGTGAGTTGCCGGAGAGGTTGGAGTGGTTTTTATCGGGGAGTTCAAAGCCGGCTACACCATAGAGCCATTTGCGGAGCGTAGTGGCGAGTTTATCGGTGGGCGGAGTGAGGGCAATAGTGGCGGTGAGCCAGATGGTGGCTAGGGTGATGCGTTGTAAGCGACTGCGTGTTCCGTGATAAGGTGACGTTGAGGAGGAGTGGCGGCAAATTTGCTCTGTATGGGCAGCAACTACAATTAGAGTTAAAGAGACAACCGCCAGCCATAA
>JAAYNR010000090.1 GCA_012520735.1 Lentisphaerota bacterium
CCTTCTTGACAGGATCCAACTTGGAACGTATCGCCAGCACATACCATTTATGGAAAAAGGCGTATGCGTCGTTGACGTCCAAACAGCGTCTGAAGGTGCGCCACAGTTCTTTGAGGCGCCACGCGCGGGCCGTCTTTAAGGTGCTTTCCTTTAGTGCCCCGAATCGGGCGGCATGCCTATCCGGCAGGTTTTCCTCGCCCCACAGCCATAGTTGGCGAGTTTGCTTCAGGGCTGTCTTTTCCGCTACGGTACCCATAACGATTTCCCGTCGGCGCACCTCATCCACAGCCTTGTTGAGCATCTTCATAAGGTGGAACGGGTCGAATATCAGCTCCGCGTTCTTGCAGTACCGGCGCACCGAGTTCTGGTACGGCTGCCCCATGTCCATGCTGACCGCCTTGATCCGGGCGCATGCGTCCGGCCCCAGCCATTCCCAGAAGCCGTTGAGGGCCGCCTCGTCCCGGCCGTCGCCAACGTAAAGCACTTGCGGTTTACCGCCGATCACCCCGGTTACGATGGTCACGTAGTCATGGCCGTGGTCCACGGCCTTCTCATCCACGCAGACATACTCCAGCCCGTCGAGCAGCCGCCGCGCCAGCCCGCGCCGCACCGCCCGTTGCTTGATCCCGTCTGCCTCGTCCCAACTGATCTCCAGCAACTCGCTGGCGTGCGCCGTCGGGCACGCCTCCAGGACTTGAATGGCAAAGCACTCGAAGAACACAGAGTAAACCGGCTTGACCCCTCCGCCCAAGGCACCTGCGCCGTCTGTGCTCCGTGCTCGGCGCACTCCACCAGCGGCACCGCTGCCTCCAGGACTGTCTTGAACTGGCAACTGTCGAGATGCCGCCACCGCCGCGTGCGCCACTCCTTGATATGCATCCGGGCCTTGCACTTCGGGCAGGCCCAGATTGTGTTTGGCTTCAAAACTAGTTTCACCTCGTTGACTAGGTGTTCCACATCCAAGCGAACCTCACTCACCGTCCACGGAGAGGTGTTGCCCAGAATCTGTTGGTAATGCTCATTAAGTGCTTTGTTTTTCATGATCGCATCATACTCGAAAACTGGCTGACCACACCAACACAATTATGCTAACGCCTAACACGAAATCCCCCCATAAACCCTGAAGTACCATTTTTACACGGTGTCCAGTATTTGACGTATGCGCTACTTTTCAAAACACCTTTTTCCCTGTTACGGTGTCCATGACTATGACACACTGCGACTGATCTCTTCCTGTAACTCGCTATTCACATTATCCCCATAAATTGCTATAATAAGGCTTTTAAACAAAATGGGAGCCATCGCATGTCAATACCACAGGGAAATGAAGAACAACGCCGTAACTACTACCTCGAACTGGCTGCCAGCGGTCTCGCCACACCTATCGGCGCCGACCTGATTCTGCGCTCCAAAAGCGATTTCGAAGCACGCCTGCTTGACGGCTACGGGCTGGGAGAGGTAGTTGTTGAAGCTGCACGCCGTTTCAACACCCCGCTGGCACTGCCACTTATGGATCTCGCCCTCGAAAAATCGTGGATGCTACAAATTTTTGGTATCCCAGAAGCTGACCGTGACACCTACCACTTCTCCGAGCCCCCACCCACTGATGCCATGCAGAAATTGCTGAAAGGGTTACAAAAGCCGCCAACACCACGCCTCGCCGCAACTTGCGGTGCCATAAGCTTTGCTGCCGCAGCCGGAGACCTTGTTCCGGTAGGTATGGCCATTGGCCCCTTCTCCCTGATGACCAAACTCATGGACGACCCCATCACCGCCGTCTATCTCGCCGGCAGCGGTATGACTGGCGACGACGACCCCGAAGTCAAAATCGCCGAAACCGCCCTTGAACTCGGCACCGCCGTAATCCTCCGCAGTATCGAACTGCAAGTCGCCGCTGGTGCACGTATGATCTGCCTCTGTGAACCAGCCGCCAATCTCGTCTACCTCTCACCCCACCAGATCGAATCCGGTTCTGATGTCTTCGAACGCTTTGTCATGGAACCAAACCGTCGCATCCGCCAACACCTGCGCGACCTCGACTGCGACCTCATGTTCCACGACTGCGGCGAACTCAGCGACTCCATGGTCAAACAATTCAACACCCTCGATCCCGCCATCATCAGCTTTGGCAGCTCACGTAAACTATGGCTCGATGCTCCCGGCATCTCCCCACGCACAGTTATTTACGGCAACCTCCCCTCAAAAAAATTCTTCTCCGACAACGAATGCTCCACCGAACTGGTCGAAAAATGGGCCGCCGAACTGGTCGCTGAAATGTCAAAAACCAACCACCCCTTTATCCTTGGCACCGAATGCGATGTCCTCTCCGTCCCCTCGGCACACGACACCATCATGGCTAAAGTCGACCGTATGTGCAAATGCCATTGACAATCCAAAACACCACCAAGAGGTTATCCTATGAGGTCACTATCACTTTCAGACATCGACTTCTTCAAAGTCCCCGACATAGGAACCAACGCACCCCACTACGGTTGCGATCAAGACTGGTTCAGCACTGAGATACAGCAACGCTCTGGTTGCGGCCCCACCACCATCACCAACATCCTCTGGTACACGGGAGCCAAACACCCTGAGCTAAACCTGAACCGCTCACCTGCCGGCAAAGCAGACCTCATCGAATTCATGGAAGACGTCTGGCAATTTGTTACCCCTTCCAAGCGCGGCATCCCCACCACCGACCTCCTCTCCGAACCCACCCTCAAATATGCCCGGGCTAACAAACTCCACCTTAGCCGGGCAGTCCTAGGCGTTTCCCCCGAAAAAGCGACCCGCCCCCCCTGGGGAAAAATCATCTCCTACCTCGAGAAAGCCCTCACCAACGACTACCCCATCGCCTTCCTCAACCTCTGCAATGGAGAAGAGGCAAAGCTAGACGAATGGCACTGGGTCACACTGGTAGCACTCCAATACGATGCCACCAACGCTACCGCAACCGTCATCGACAACGGCAAACTCAAACAAAGCGACCTCTCCCTCTGGTATCACACCACCACCCTCGGCGGCGGCTTCGTCTACTTCCCCACCTCGCCCACTGTTTGACAGGCATCCTTACCTCTCCCAGCAGCGTTCACGCCGCAACACTTAAGCGCCACCCTTAGTCGCCTCCCTTAAACGAAACCTTCTCGCCCTGGAGACCGCCGTCGTCGGCGGGAGTACTTACCTCGCCCAATGTAGGATAGGCATTCC
>JAAYNR010000062.1 GCA_012520735.1 Lentisphaerota bacterium
GTTGCTCTCTTCTCTGGGATGCCAAATATGGCACCCGCAGTAATAAGAGCCCGTGCCGCTAAGAACAGAGCTCTGTTAAACCTTGAAAGATCGAGATGGTTTTCGCTTAAGCGTAAACGTTTAAGTGGGGCGGCGTGAATGCCGCCGCGGGTTATGTCACGCCCTTACAGGGCTAAATTTATGTTGTGGCGTAATCCCGTGGCGTTGCCACGGGCTGGTATTTTTAGCCCTTTCAGGGCAGCTTTTGCATTTCACCCTTCGCTCTTCACTCTTCACACTTTTATTTCGTTTAGGGGTAAGCGTTTAAGTGTAACGGCGAGAACGCTGCCGGGGGACGGGCTGGTATGTATAGTCCTTTCAGGGGGTTATGGTGTAGGTGGTGCCGGCGTGGGTGTTGAAGGTGAGGGTGCCGGGGCGGGGGGCGGTTGTGGGGAGTTGAGTGCCGCTGGGGTCGGTGATTTTCCAGGTGGGGGAGACATCGCGCAGGAAGCATTGGCCGGTGCGGCTGGCGGTGATGTGGGCTTTTTGGAGTTTGCCGGCACTCCACTCGAGGTCAACGGTGAAGCCGCCGCGGGCGCGGAGGCCGCTGATGCGTCCTTCGGGCCAGCATGAGGGGAGGGCGGGGAGGAGGTGGAGTTCGCTGTGGTAGCTTTGCAGGAGCATCTCGAGTATGGCGGCTGTGCCGCCGAAGTTGCCGTCGATCTGGAAAATTGCGGGTGGGTGGAGGTCGAGCAGGGCATCGGTGGCGAAGTCGGTAATAAGGGCCGTCATGTGATCCATGGCTTTATCGCCTTCACCAAAGCGGGCGAAGTAGCAGGCTGTCCAGGCACGACTCCAGCCGGTGTGACCGCCGAAGTGTGCTAGTCGGTAGTCGAGTGATTTGCGTGCGGCGGCCCAGAGCTCGGGGGTCTCGGGGGTGATCTGGTCGCCGGGGTGGAGGGCGTAGAGGTGTGAGGTGTGGCGGTGGCCGGGCTCAGACTCTTTGAAGGGGCGATCCCACTCGAGCAGGCGACCATCAGGGCCTATTTGCAGTTCGGGGAGGCGTTCTTTGAGTGCCATCCAGGTGGCTCGTTTGTCGGTGTCGATATCGAGAGCGCGGCTGGCTTCGATGGCAAAGCGGAGGGCATCGTGTGCCAGGGAGACATCCATGGCGCTGTTTATGCAGATTGAGGCGGGGATCCACCCTTTTTTGTTTTCAATGCGGGGGAGGTCGTCGAGTGAGACCATCGGTTCGCGTTGCGGGGCTGGTGGTTCTTCGGCGACGAAGCAGTTTTCGGGTGATTGTGAGGGGGCTATGAGGAGGCGACCGTCGGGGCCTTTGAATAGGTAGTCTTCGTAAAAAGCGGCGACTTCTTTGAAGAAGGGGTAGGCGCGCTGGCGCAGGAATTCGAGGTCGCAGCCGTATTCCCAGTGGTACCACATGTGTTGGGCAAGCCATAGGGCGGCGCCGATCCAGACGGCCCAGCCGTAAGCTTCGGGTGTGGCGCGGCCCCAGGGGTCGGTTTGCAAGGGGAAGTAGACACCACGGCAGCCGTAGAGGCGTTTAGCAGCCCGTTTGCCGTGGGGGATAAAGGTTTCAATATGGGTGAAAAGGGCGTTTGTGTATGCCTGCAAGCCGGCGGCTTCGGCTGGCCAGTAGCACATTTGGAGGTTTATATCCTGGTGTAAGTCGCTGTCCCACGGTGGCCAGGGGTCTTCGTTCCATTTACCCTGAAGGTTGGCTGGCTGTTCGCCGTTGGCGCAGGCGGCACAAAGGAGGTAACGGCCATAGTTAAAGTAGAGAAGTGGCAGTGCGGGATCGGCAGCGCCATTGCGCAAGGCGGCGATGCGCATATCGGTGGGCATATCGGGTACTGGCAAGGGGAGCTCCAGATTGAGTCCGCCAAAATGGCGCTTGTGTTCTTTACGGTGCGAGGCGAGAAGCTCTTCCCAGGTACCTTCGGGTGCGGACAGCGGGCCGCATTCGCTGTCGAGGGTGCGGCCGCGAACGGCGACGCCGATATTGACGGCGATAATAATTTCACTGGCATTGCGGACGAGAAGGCGGCCACGATCGACGGTGATTTCACCGTCACATTTGACTGCGGCCTGAACGCGGAAACGGAGGCCACTCTCAAAGCGGCCCTCCATGGTGACACCTTGTGGGGTGGCTTTAAAGCGGAGGCGGCACTCGGGGTCGAGTATGCGGTCGAGCCAGATGGAGGTAGGGAGCCGTTTACTCGGCATCGAGATACGGGTTAAGATTTTATCTTCAGTAAGGTGGGCGATTGTCTGGCGCTCGACACGTCCACCACTGGTGAGGTTAAAGCCGACATCGACTTGTGCCTGGTCGAGGTCGAGTTCACGGCGATATTGGGAGAAGGTTGTAGAGCCTATTTCGATATAGAGATCACCGGCGGGGGAGTAGGGGTCGATGCGACGGGGGAGACCACTGGCACCGCCGTGGCCACCCCAGGCATCGTTAGCGAGTTGGGCGGCACGTTCCCACTGCTCTTCGAGCAGTAGTTGGCGGACTTCGGGGAGGTATTTGGCTCGGTTTGGGACATCACGTTTACGGTGGTTGCCACGCCAGAGCCACTCGTGGTTAAGAGCGATTCGTTCACGCGCTATGCCGCCGATAACCATTGCTGCTAAACGTCCGGTTCCGATTGGCAGGCCGTCGACATACTGCGCAGCCGGGGTAGCATACCACAATTTGCTGTTAGTTAGACCTTCTCCGTAAGTGGGTATTTTAGCTTTCAGCATGACTCGCTCCGTTTGTATTCAAAGAAAAGGGTAATTGTGCGTTATTAAAAGATCTTTGTCAACGTTGCTGAAGTCGATTACCCGCTTGCTTCAGGTCGGGTTTTGGTGTATCCTTTGCTGACGTTTGAGGGTTGGCAGGTTTTGGTATTTAGAGAGGCGGGTAAATATGTTATCAGGTACATTTACAGCTATTGTGACACCGTTCGACAGCTATGGGGCTGTTGATTACAACTGTTTGTGTGAGTTGGTAGAGTGGCAGGTCGTTTCGGGGGTAGAGGGGATTGTGCCGGTAGGGACAACTGGGGAGTCGCCGACGCTGGAGTGGGAGGAGCATCTTAAGGTGATAGAGCGTGTGGTGAAGTGTGCGGACGGGCGGGTGAAGGTGATTGCCGGTACGGGAGCCAACTCAACGGCGGAGGCGCTTTATCTGACCAAGAGTGTGCAGTCGATGGGGGTTGATGCTACTTTGCAGGTAACACCTTACTACAACAAGCCTAATCAGGAGGGGTTGTATCGTCATTTCGCCACAATTGCCGATCTGGGTTTGCCGGTGGTGTTATATAATGTACCGGGGCGTTGTTCTCGCGAGATTGCGATAGAGACGATAGTACGATTGGCCAAGCATCCGGGGGTGGCGGCCGTAAAAGAGGCGGGCGGCAGTGTTGACCGTGTAAGTGCGATACTTAACGCCTGTGATATTACAGTACTTTCGGGGGATGATAGTTTGGCGGTGCCGATGATAAGCGTAGGTGCCGCAGGGTTAATCAGTGTGGCTTCAAACATATTGCCGGGTGAGGTGTCGGCGATGGTACGAGCGGCGATAAGCGGTGATTTTGTTGCAGCGTCGGCGGCACATCGCAGGCTCTATCCGCTATTTCATGATCTGTTTATTGATACAAATCCGATACCGGTCAAGACGGCACTGGCGATGATGGGGCGTATCGGAGAGGAGTTCAGATTGCCATTGTGCGGGACATCAGAGGCGATACGTGAGCAACTGGCCAAAACTTTGAGGGCGTTAGGAGTGGTGGAGTAGTGATGAAAATAGCGATTTTGGGGGCAGCCGGGAGGATGGGGTTAACGCTGGTACGTTGTGCACAGCGATTCTCGGGGTTGCAGGTGAGTGGTGCGGCGGAGTGTGAGGGGCATGCGGCTTTGGGAGCCGATATTGGCGTATTGGCGGGAGTGAAGCCTTTGGGGGTACCGCTCACTTCAGGATGGCCGGGCGATGCCGATGTGGTGATTGATTTTACCTTTCACGCGGCTGTGCCGGCGAATATGGCTCAGGCTGTGGCTAATGGGCAGGCGGTAGTTTTAGGGACTACGGGACTTACCGAGGCTGAGAAGGAGTGTGTTGACGCCGCAGCGCAGAGGGTGGCGGTGGTTTGGGCTCCGAATTACAGTTTGGGTGTTAATTTACTGTTGGATTTGGTACAGCGGGCGGCAGCGGTGCTGGATGTGGCTTATGATGCGGAGGTGGTGGAGATGCATCATCGGCTCAAGCGCGATGCACCGAGTGGGACAGCGTTGGGGTTGGCTGAGGCTGTGGCTGCCGGGCGTGGTGTAAATTTAGCGGATGTAGCAGTTTATGGGCGTGAAGGGATTACAGGGGAGCGTCCGGCAGGGGAGATAGGGGTACATGCACTGCGGGGTGGTGATGTGGTGGGCGACCACACGGTGATATTTGCCGCTGAGGGCGAGAGAGTGGAGATTACGC
Organism: Lentisphaerota bacterium; assembly: GCA_012520735.1. GTDB lineage: Bacteria > Verrucomicrobiota > Kiritimatiellia > RFP12 > JAAYNR01 > JAAYNR01. The sequence goes on from JAAYNR010000062.1 coordinate 4,463, forward strand.
ACAAGGCGTCGTCGCGGGAGGCTTTTGCCGATGGTGCCTTGAAGGCTGCATTGTGGCTTAAAGAGCGCAAGCCGGGTCTCTACAATATGCGAGATGTGCTGGGGTTATGAACGAGGCGGGGCTTTCACTGGGGAGTAATCTGGGCGACCGGGTGGAGCACTTGACAGCGGCGCGTAGAGCTCTGGCGGCACTGTCGGCGACACGTGTGGTGGCATCGTCGCGAATTTACGAGACAGAACCGGTTGGGGTCAGTGAAGAGTGGCGCGAGGTGACATTTTACAATGCGGTGGTGGTAGTTGAGAGTGGGTTGTCGGCAACCGATTTTTCTGATGCGATCCACACTATTGAAGATCTACTGGGACGGGTGCGGGGTGCGGAGCGGAATGCACCACGAGCCATAGATATAGACATTATCTACTTTGGCAGTGTGGTATCGGAGGTGGAGAGTTTGTACTTGCCACACCCGGAGTGGGCTGGACGGCGTTTTGTGTGTGCCCCTCTGGCTGAATTACGACCAGACTTAATTCTGCCGGGGCAAACAGAGAGTGTGGCAGAGGTGTGCAAAAAACTGCCGCTGCGGCCTGCGGTGGCGATTGCTGCTACTCAGTGGTGAGGATCACTGAGTAGCATACAGGGGAGTTTTTAATAACTATGTGCCAGAAAGGTTAGTCTTCCAAGGCGGCCTCGGCGATATCGTCGGCCATGTCCATATTGGTGAAGACATCTTGTACGTCGTCGAGCTCTTCGAGAGCAGCGATAAACTTATTGACCGATTTGGCCACGGCGACATCATTGACAGCGGTAAAAGCGGTGGGGGTGAGCCCCACGACCGAGTTCTCCTGATCAAAGGCGATACCGGCCTGCTCCAGAGCTTCGCAGACACCTGCAAAAGCTGAAGGGGCACAAGTTACGGTGAAGCCGCCCTCTTCGCTCTCCATGTCGTCGGCACCGGCATTGAGTACTACCTCCATAAGCTGATCTTCGGTGGCATCTTCGGCTGCGATCATGATTGTCCCTTTACGCTCAAAATTGCGCGAGACCGAACCGAGGGTGGCAAATTCGGTGTTGTTTTTCTTAAACACATTACGGACTTCGGCAGCGGCACGGTTTTTATTATCGGTCAGGACTTTAACTACCAGACCAACTCCACCGGCGCCATAGCACTCGTATGTGATCTCTTCAAGGATATCGGCTGCCAGTTCGCCGGTACCTTTTTTGATGGCACGGTCGATATTATCATTTGGCATATTGACCGACTTGGCCTTGGCTAAAATTGTACGCAGGGCGGGGTTGTTGCCGGGGTCACCGCCACCAGCTTTAGCTATAACGGTAATCTCCTTAGCCAGTTTGCTGAAAACCTTACCGCGCTTGGCATCGGCAGCACCCTTCTTATGCTTAATTGTTGCCCATTTACTATGGCCGCTCATCGCTCCTCCTTATGATTCTGGCGTAATCTTAGTGTAGATACGCCGTTTTACGTACAGTTCTCCAAATTTTAGAACAGTACACCTGTTTGTGTACGCCCTACAGCACCTTTGCCGGCGGGCATATCGGAACCCAACAAATCGTTTGGCATTTCTGCCTCGTAGTTTTGCACCCAACCATTCTCGAAACCGAGCCGTTCGATGGTGTCGGTTACAGTGGCATACTCTGCCGCTGTGATACGACGCGACCATGGGGCACTTTTTAGTGCCCGGTGGAGCGGAGTGTACTGAGCCATGACACTGATGTGTATATCGGTGCCGATATTATCAGCCAGCCACTCTAGGTTGGAAACTGCTTCGTCGGCATGCCCCGGGAGAACCAGCAGGCGGCAGACAACCCCTCTACTGGCGACACCCTCGGCATTGGACTGCAGAGGCCCCAACTGTTGCCACAGCCATTTTACAGCACTACGTGCGGCGGAGAGGTATCCTTCACACGCTGATGCTGCACGGGCGGTGGCATCGTTAGCGTATCGCAGGTCGACCAGTGCGATGTCGATCAAGTCGGCATACGCTGCTAAAACCTCCTGCGATTCAAAACCAGACGTATTATATACAAATGGGAGACGAATGCCAGTACTAATTAGTGGTTCTGCTGCGGCGCGTATCCAGGGGAGCCATGGGGTGGGGGAGACAAGGTTCCAGTTATGGCAACCGTTGTCGTAGATTTCGCGCATATAAGAGGTGAGGGTGGCGGTGGTGATGTCGTCGCCTTTGCCGCTATGGCTCCAGGGGTGGTTCTGGCAGTAGATACATTTCAGGGTGCAGTGTGAAAAGAAGAGAGTGCCGGAGCCGTTAGTGCCGGTGATGGGGGGTTCTTCGCCGAAATGAGGCCCATAGCGGTAGATGCGGGGAGTGTCGCCGGCACCGCAGAAGCCCTGTTTACCCGCGAGACGGAGGACATTGCAGTGTCGTGGACAGAGGTGGCAGGGGCTGGCAGATATTATGGATTGGGTGTGGTTCATACAGATGGCATTATCAAATATTTGGCAATTGGTGAGAAGGATTTTTATTTGCCTTTTATTTACGGTAGGGGTGGCATATACTTTATAGCTGATGCAAGAGACCAAAAGGTTCGGCATTGTATTGTGTTAATTTGCAAATGGGGGTAAAAATGGGTTCAATCAAAATTGGCTGGGCGTCGCGTGATGTCAGTACAGATAAACCGATAAACATTCCGGGGCAGTTTCACATGCGGATCTCTAAAGGTGTGCTTGATCCTGTCACTACTACAGCACTGGTGGTTGACAATGGGAGCGACCTGGCAATTTTTCTGTCGGCCGACCTGGTGGTGATACGCTGTGGCTTGCTTGATGAGGTACGGGCGGCAGTGGCGGCACGTAATCCGGAGATACCGGTGGAGAAGATTTTGATGAACGCCACGCATACCCACGCAGGGCCGAGTCATTATTCCGACGGCGGATGGGATAAGAACAACAATACTTCTACGGCGCAGGCTGGTGAGGTGCCACATGACGGGGTGGAGATAGCATCGAGTGATGAGTATCGGGAGTATCTGGCCGGTCAGGCGGCAGATGCTATCTGCGAGGCTTATGCAGGGCGGAGTGCTGGCGGTATCTCTTACGGTTACGGTTTTGCGGTGGTGTCACACAGTCGGCGTGTGGTCTATTTTGATGACCTCTCCAAGCGTCCCGGAGTGGTTAAGAACTCAACCCACGGGCTACATGGGCATGCTGCCATGTATGGCAATACCAACGACCCCAACTTCAGCCACTACGAGGCGGGGGCAGACCATTTTTCCAACTTTCTCTTTACATTCGACCCTAATGGAAAATTGACAGGGGCGATTGTCAATGTGCCGTGTCCGTCGCAGAATTCCGAGAACATCTATATGTTATCGGCTGACTATTGGCATGATGTACGGGTAGCGTTGCGCAAGAAGTATGGTGATATTTTTATATTGCCTCAGTCGGCCGCCGGTGGTGATTTGTCGCCGCGGATATTACATTACCGTCAGGCGCAGGCGCGCCGGTTTGCCCTGAAATATGGTGAAGGTATTGAGACAGAGATGGCGGCACGGCGTGATATTGCCGAGCGTATTGCGGTCTCATTTGATGAGGTGCTGGGGTGGGCGAGTCGGGATATTAAGAGTGATTTGCCATTGAAACATGTGGTGAAAACGGTTTATTTGTCGCGGCGTCTGATTACCGATGAAGAGGCTGCCGGTGCCCGGGCCGGTTTGGCCGAGGCGGAGAAGGTGCCGTTTGTGACAGAGGGAGAGCCAATGGCGCGCTTACGGTCAAACTCACTTATTGTGGCGGGGGTTAACCGCTTTAAACGGGTGTTGGATCGGTACGAGAAGCAGAAAGTAGAGCCTAAGATGCCGATGGAACTCCATGTTTTGCGAATTGGTGATGTAGCGTTTGCTTCAAACCGTTTTGAGCTGTACATGGATTTTCAGCACCGGATGCAGGCGCGCAGTCCGTTTTTGCAGACGTTTATAGTGCAACTGGCAGGTCAGCCGGGTTCGGATGGCGGCACTTACCTCTGCACAGAGCGTGGTGCCTGGGGTAAAGGGTACAGCGCCAGCATGTTTTGTAATTTGGTCTCACCGCAAGGGGGACAGGAGTTGGTAGAGGAGACGTTAAGTATACTGCATGAGCTGAATGGCGAGTAGCTCATTCAAGGAACAAAGAGGAGCAAATAAACGCTTACGCTTAGACGATGGACTTAAACGATTATTAACCACAGAATAGACGGAATACACAGAAGCTCATGCACAGGGAAGGGGTTTTTTTTCACGCAAAGAACGCAGGTTTTGCGGAAAATCAGGTGTGCCTCACCCTTATTTCAGGCGCAGCCTGAAATTGCGGACGGCACGACCAATTTTCCGCAGGGTTGAATAAGGGAGGCGGGATACTATAAGGTTTAATTGCAAGCACATGGCGGTAGGGCGTGACATAACCCAACCCTTCACTCTTCGATCAAGGGTAATATTCGATTAAGGTTCGCGATTAAGTGTCGTCACTCTTCATCTTCCGTCTATAGCATAGTTTCCGTGGTTTATCCAGATACTCCATTTGACTCATACCCCTAGTTTACCTTATAATCACGACATCATAAATGTTGTTTCATGTTGATATTAAAGTAGTGACATGCCGTATATCATGCACAAACTCGCCCTTGGGTTCGCCTTGTTGGCGACTCCACTGGCACTGTTTTGTCTGATAATGTGGCTCTGGACATCCCCCGGCTGGCGATTGACATTTGCAACACATGGTA
>JAAYNR010000241.1 GCA_012520735.1 Lentisphaerota bacterium
CCTCCCATAGCGGCAGATTATAGACCTGCCCGATCAGGCGCACCTCTGCCGAATGCAGTGCCTTGGCATCGGTGAAAGCGAGCGATCCGATGTCGGCCGTGCCAGATTCGCTCCCCGGGGAGGTGTCGAACGTCACAGACTGGAGGTCAGCGACAAGCTGGGAGGCACTCGAATATGCTATAGCGATACGCCCGCCGCCACCAGCGAAGCCATTATTTTGGCCAATGCCGCCGTTTGCGATGAAGGAACCACTGTCGCTGTACAGTCGGCCACATTCGATATAGATGGCACCGCCGCTGCCGCCCGAGGCGTGGTTGCCACCGTAGTTGCCGCCATTGGCCGATATGGAGCCGTGGATATTGGCTGAATTTGATGCCTTTATATAGACGGCGCCACCGCCGTTGCCACCGGCACCGTAACTTGAGCCACAACCGCCGCTACCTGGATCTGTTGGTGCCAACGGGTTGCCGTAGGGCAGGGCGTTGGGCGCATGGGTGTATCCCGACGACACCGCGCCGTAACCGCCATAACCAGCCGCAGCAGTATAACCGCCCTTGTACTTACCGCCGCCAGGGCCGCGTCCTGAGATGCCACTGTTGGCGGGTCCGCCCAGATAGCCTTTGGCATCGACGTTGATTTTGGCTGTCTTGGCCAGTGTTAAGTCGGTGCAATCAATATGTACCCGTGCGTTCGGTACCCACTCGCCTTCAGTATTGACGGCGGTTGCGGTGTTCTGCTGGTGGGTCATGGTGCCGCTATTAAGACTGATCTTGTCGGCACATAGTCTGGATTCCCAGCCGTCAAAAGAGAAGGTGCCACCGCTGAGGAGAAGCTCTGCCAGTCGTGGCGTGATGTTTGTTAAGATCACGTTAGCACCTGTGGGGATAATCGCTGTTTGCGCGGTTACCGGGATGGTGGCCAGACTCCAGTTGCGCGGGTCGAACCAGTCGGTATTTGATGGGGTGCCCGACCAGGTGTTGGTCGAGAGGTCGCGCCCGGCGTCTAGGAACCAGGCGCGCAATGCCTTGTTGCCACTCAGCGGCGCCAGGGCCAGCGGGTTCGCGATGGTGCTGCTGCCGCTGTCGAGCGTGCCGTCCCAGAGGAGGAAGTCGTAGCCAGTTTCGGGCACGGCAGTAAACTCCGGTGTGCTGCCGTGAGCGTAGAAATTGGCGGTCTGCCCGCCATCAAAGGTGGCGGTGCCGCCTGCCACGGGGTAGGCCAGACTCTCCACCCGCCAGGTGACGTTAGAGTCGCCCCAGAAGAGGCGTCCGGCGCGCGTCAGCGCCGTGCCGTCATCAAAGGTGTAGAAAACGCCATTGGGAGTGATTGTGCCATTACCGTAATCGGCGGGAAAGGAACCCACGGGCGTGTCGGCCTTGTTGTAGAGTGTCCAGGAGTTGAGTCGTATGGAGCCGTTGACCCAGGCCACGCCGCCTATGCGCAGGTCACGGGTCAGCGAGGCGTTGCCGTTGTTGGTCACCACCAACAAGGCGTCGGCCAGCTCGCCGCCAAAGGCGGGATCGAGATCAAGCTCGGCCAAAGTTGCCGGTATTTCGGTATAGGCATCGGCGCGTGCGGCATGGCCGCCCTGGTCGATGATTAGACGTGCGCCATTCGGATCACTGAGGAAGATTGTCCCCGCGCCACCGTTGTAGCCGCTGCGCTGCGAGGTGTAGGCGTAGGCATCGAGCGTCAGCCCCGTGAAGTCGGCGCTCGCCAGCGCGTGCAACGCGGCGCGCCCGCCGCCGCTACCATGGTAAGATTTCCGCACGCTGACATCGATGCCCGCACTGATGTTGCCCGTGCCGCCGATGGTGTCGGCCACGATCAGGATTGAGCCGCCCGCGCCGTGGCAATAGTTGTTGTTGCTGGCGGCATTACTCCCTTTGGCACTGATCTCACCGTTAATGGTGGCGGTGCCGCCAACGGTCAGCTTGAGGGCACCGCCACCTGCGCTGTAGGCACCGCTGCCAAGGTTCTCCGGCCAGGCGGCCGAGCCGTAAGTACTTTTGCCTGCGACGTTCTCGGCGCCAAGCCCGCCGTGGCTGGCGCTGCGCCCACTGGTTGTCGTTGAGTTGTTGCCCGCACCAGGGCCACGCGCGGCGGCATAGCCGCGGCCGTTGAGATTGATGGTCGCATTTGTGCCCAGCGTAAAGTTGCCACCGACCGTCACACACAGCCGCTCGACCTCCACATCACCGCCGCTGTTGGCGGTGTGTGTCCATGTCCCACCCATGATCTCGGCATCACCGTTGACCATAAAGTTGGTAAAACTTCCCTGCCCTGGATAGA
>JAAYNR010000167.1 GCA_012520735.1 Lentisphaerota bacterium
ATTCTGGCCAGAATAGATCCTGATAATCAAGATGCTTCGGTAGATACAATTTTCAGGATGCTCGATTATGGTCATCAGTCGATTGCCGACATGGTACCGGTGGCGATGTTTATCGATGGCATATCAATGAAACTGGCTTACCTGATCTGGGCGTGGTCGCCTCAGGCCGGGGGACAGGAGAGTTCTACCCGTTATATTAAGCTTGAGCCGGAAGGTCTGGTGGACCCGGAGCTTCTGGGGATAGCGGCGGAGTATCGCAGTGAGTGGCAGGAGACGATGCAGCAGGCGTACAGGCTGTATAATGAGGTTGAGACTGCCTGGAGAGTAGTGGCAGAGGAGAATCCGGAGTTGTTGCGTTTGCCGGCTGAATTGATGGGCGACTCTTCTCTCAAGGCGGCGCGGCAGATAGAGCGAATGCGACGAAACTTTGCTTTTGATAGGTCGCGATACTGGTTGCCGTCGGCGGCGGCGACTAATGTGATGCTGGTGATGTCGGCTCGGGCCTGGGCGGGGTTATGTCAGCATCTCTGTTCGTGTAATCTACCGGAAGCACAGGCGGCGGGTGCGGCGATCAGGGAGGAGTTGGCTTTGGGGGCACCGCGGTTGTTGCGTCATGCAGCAGCCAAGGAGTCGCTGGTGAGTGGGCTGGCAGAGGAATTTGCGGCGTTGGTGGCATTAGCCGCAAGTGATGTACCGGAGACATTGCGCTCTGGGAGTGCGGAGACGGCGCATCGAGCCGGAGCGAGTTTGGCGGTGATGGCACCGGCGGCGACAGGAGCGGCAGATTTTGCGGCGGCACTCCGTTATCACGATAACCGTTATGCCTGGCAGGGGGCGGCATTAAAGCGGAGTGCGGTCTGTTTTGCCTGGGAGGCGGTGGCTTTTGGTGATATACGTGATCTCAATCGTCACCGCACCGGCAACAAGTATTGCCCGCTGCGGCCGCTTGGTTTTTATGCTGCGGCTGATCAGTTAGCGGTTTGTCATGGTAAGGCGGGGGCGGTGGCTTTAGCTGAGAAGGTGGCTGAAGGGGCGGCGTTTGGTCGTGATACATCGCGCCGGGCGCACGAGTTGCTGGCTGCTGCAGAGCCGGTTTATATCTATTGGACACTGTTAGGGACGCAATACAGTTTTGAGCATGTAACAACGGCAGATAAGTTTATCTATGAGGCTGAGCTGCGCACAGGACTGGGGGCGCATTATCGTTATGCGCAACATCTGCGTGATGCGTTGGAGGAGTGGTATAAGGTAGCACCTGAGACACGCGGATTGGTTTTGGAGGGTGATGCTGAGCCTGAGTGAGGTGCGGTGTTCAGGCGCAACAGGCGGAGTTATGGTGATGCTGAGCCTGAGTGAGGTGCGGTGTTCAGGCGCAACAGGCGGAGTTATGGTGATGGTGCAGTGAAGGGTTCGAGACAGCGTTCGAGTATCCCCTGCGTGTAGGCGATAACAACACCGTAGTTGACAATGGGGATGCCGGCGGCGGTGGCACGTTGCAGGCGGTGTTGCATTTCACGTCTGTTAAGGGTACAGGCACCACAATGGATGATCAGGGCGTAAGTGTTGAGATCGAGAGGGTAACCGGCTCCACTGAAGTGTTCGAAGGTGAGTTTTTTGCCGGTGTGTTGACGGATCCAGCGTGGTATTTTCACGGTGCCGATGTCGTCGGTCTGACGGTGATGGGTACAGCCTTCGGCGATGAGGATGCGGTCGCCGTCTTTGAGAGAGGCGACAGCCCGGGCACCTTGCACCAGAGTATTGAGGTCGCCCTTGTAGCGGGCGAATATGATTGAAAATGAGGTTAGAGGGACATGGCGTGGCGTGGCGGCAGCAACTAGGCCGAAGACTTGGGAGTCGGTAATGACGAGTTGTGGTGGCGCGGCGAGTTTTTGCAGGGCAGCGGCGAATTCGTGCTCACGCACGGCGAGTGCTATGGCACCGGAGTCGAGGATGTCACGGATGACTTGTTGCTGGGGGAGGATGAGGCGACCCTTAGGGGCGGCTGCATCAATGGGGGTGACGAGTACTACCAGATCGAGTGGTTTGAGGAGATCACTGACCAGCGGGCGCGGGGGGAAATTGTCGGGGATTAATTTTGTCAGGGCACTTTTCAGCTCATCAACGCCACTTCCGGTTTGTGCGGAGAGAGCGAGAGGAGTATTGCGACTGATAGTGGCAGCTTGCTCTATTTGCTCTGCGTTGGGAGGGGTGAGGTCGGATTTATTAAAGGCGATGAGCAGGGGGATTTTTTTTGTTTGCAGCAGCTCTATTATCTCCAGTTCTGGTTTCCCGATTGTGATGGAGGCTTCGGTGACAATGATAGCGATATCGGTTTTGTTGAGGATGTCGTGTGAACGGCGCACGCGCTGCGAGCCGATTTCGCCACTGTCGTCGATACCCGGGGTATCGAAAAATACGACAGGCCCTAATGGGGGGAGTTCCATGGCTTTACCAACAGGATCGGTGGTTGTCCCCTTAACCGGTGAGACAATGGCGACTTCTTGTCCGGTAATGGCATTGATAAGACTCGATTTGCCGACATTACGGCGTCCGAAGATTGCGATATGGATACGTTCGCTGGTAGGGGTTTGATTTAGGCTCATAGCGTTCCTCTTTGCTGTAGGTGATTCGATAATTTAAAGAAAAGAGTAGCTAAAGTGAAGATAAAAGGGATTTTTTAAAAAACATACTTGTCAGATAGTAGGAAACTGGTGTAAAGTGCACGACGTTTCCATGGCTAAGGCCATTTGCTCGGGTGGTGGAATCGGCAGACACGTATGTTTGAGGGGCATATGGGGCAACCCGTGGGGGTTCAAGTCCCCCCCCGAGCACCATTTTAATCGCGTCACGTTTAAAAGCGTGGCGCGTTTTTTTATGGTGCGGTGGCGAGACCGATCAGGGTGTCGTCCTTTACGGCTGTGGGTGTAAATGAGACAAGTGTGTTGATAGCGGCTGGTTGGAGTCCTGCAACGTGGCATGGGAGATAGGAGCTGCTCCAGCCTCTGGCTGTACCATCGGAGGCAAAGCGTTCGATAATGGTGGTGACAGGCTTACCGATAAAACTGCGGGCAAAGTTGTGACGTTTGGTTTGGCCGATGGCGATTAGTTCAGCGGCTCTTTGTTTGCGTAGTTCGGGTGCGATTTGATTAGCCATTGTGGCAGCGGGGGTGCCCTGACGTTCGCTGTAGGGGAAAACGTGGAGGTTTGAGAAGGGGAGGTCGGTAATCAACTGGCGGGTGTTTGCGTGATGAGCCTCAGATTCGCCGGGGAAACCGGTTATGATGTCTGTCCCCAGGCCGAGGTCGGGTACTCGGCCGAGGGCGTATGTGATTGATTCCCTGAAGGCTTCACTGGTATAGCGGCGGCCCATAGAGCGGAGGGTGGTGTTATCGCCACTTTGTAGGGGGAGGTGGAGCTGACGGCAGATAAGAGGGTAGCGGGCCATGAGGTCGGCGATATCGCGCTCTACTGTACCGGGTTCAATAGAGCTGAGACGGAGTCGGGCGAGGCCGGGGAGATTTACGAGGGCTTCAATGAGTTGCGGCAGGCGGTAGTGGCCATCCTGATAGCAGGCGGTATTGCAGCCGGTGACAACGATCTCTCTGGCACCATTGGCAATGAGGGTGGAGGCTTCTGCGAGGCAGTCGGTGAGAGGGCGGCTGATAGGTCCACCGCGAGTGTGGGGGACTATGCAGTAGTTACAGAAGAAGTTACAGCCATCCTGCACCTGGAGGAGCGGGCGAGTGCGTGGAGGAGCGGGCGTAACCGTGGTACGGCAGGACGAGGGGAGATCGGCACAGGCTTTTAAGACGAGCTGAGCCAGATTGGGGCGGTCGGTGCGGTTTACAATCAGCGAGGCACCGCTGGCGGTGAGCTTGTTTAGTGATGCGGCTGCGGTTACACAACCGGATAAGACGATAAATGGTGGTGGGGTGAGACGGGTAAGACGGCGGCAGAGACGTAGTGCCTCCTGCTCGGCGGTATGGGTTATAGCGCAGGAGTGGATGATGACAACATCGGCCTGATGGTCGCGGGCGACGGGGTGCCAGCCGTACGATGCAAGCTGCGCGGTAAAGGAGTCGCTTTCGGCCTGATTAAGACGGCACCCAAAAGTTTTGATATAAAAACGGAGCGGCGCCGTAGCTATCATTCACCCTCATTGATCATGCGGTATACTTTAAGAAAAGAGTTGATGATGTCGTCTTCGGTGAGGAGATCGACTGTTGCGCCAGACTCACCAAAGGCTACGTCATGGCGGGTGTAGTGTGTCCCCTTAGCGACACGTACTTCGGCATAGGCTACAATGCCACTGGTGATGTAGCGACGCATGATGCGGAAAGAGACCTCTTCGATGCCGTCGCGGCGGACTGTGAAGGCAACACTGGCTGGGGCTTCACGGATTGAGGTTTCACGGTTATATTGCGCCAGCTCGCCGGCGATTTGCTGCAGTGCGGGTGCGGCTGTGTTTTTCAAAAAATCGGCAAACTGGGCATTCTCCAGTTCGGCACGTGTGGCACTGCCTTTGCCGGTTACGATTTTACCAAGTTCTTTACGCCAGTTACCCATTGATTTTGCCTCCTTACAGGAAAAAGTTGATATGTAACACCCTTATAGCACACTTGGGGGAGTGATGGCAAATACTGAAGTTAGCGGGCAGTGCGTCGTGGACACACTGCCCGCAAGTGGTGGGCGGTGAACTGTAAGGTCGAGTGTTGAAGGATGAAGGAGAATACCCTTAAACTCGTACACTTAGACGAGGTGGAAAAGCGAGAAGGTGGTTGAGATGTCAGTAGATGGTCTTTTATAAGTAGTGAGTCTTGAAGAGTTCAGGGGTAGAGTCTATAATGTTTGGTTTTAAAGGAGTGTTATGGCCAGAAAAGGAACTTTGAGTAAAATTGTGCGTAATGCGCTGCCGCTTTTTGCGGCGGTGGTTATGGTTGTTTCAATAGGTGTTTTGTTGACACCGATATTTTTTGGCAGTGGCAGTAGGGAGAGACCGGCTGACGGGGTGTCTGGTGAATTGAGGGTGGCCGAGAAGGAGAAGCCGGCAGCAGTGGTGGCTGAGGTAGCGGTGGACAAGAAGCCGTCTGGTGCGGTGGCGTTGGTTGCCAAGCAAAGTGGTGTAGTTAATGCAGAAGCAGTAGCGGTGGTGGTGGATGCGACCGAAGCAGCGCAGGAGAGGGCGATTGAGCGCTGGGAAGGGTTGGTGGATGCAGCCGAGGAGTTGACTGAAGCGCCCGGGGTAGAGATGGCTGAGACGTTTAAGAAGGCTTTTGATGCTATGACTCTGGAGAATAAAGAGGATAACATCGATTATGCCTTGCACCTGTTGCCCGATTCGCAGTTTGCAGTGCTCTATCTGATACTTTTTAATAAAAATGAGGATTACGATATTCTCGATTCTATCCTCTGTGATGCTTTGAATCGTGAGGAGTCGATCAAAATGCCGCTGTTACGGGAGTTGCGTAAGGATAAGGAGCATCCGTTGTGGGAGGAGGTCGATCGGATACTGGAGGTGATAGATGATGACTGAGTTGCTGTTTAAGATTTCAAACCCGTGGGGGTTTGCTAAACGGGGTGTGCCTTTGCGGGTCTCTATTCCTCTACCGCAGGGGGTAGTGGGGGAGCCTGACAATGACTTGGCGGTGGTGGTGGATGGCGACGAGTGGCCGGCGCAGTGGCGGGTACTTTCGCGTTGGCCCGATAACAGCACGGCTTTTGCCTTACTTGATGTGGCGGCTGACCTGCACCACGCAGTGAACGCGAAGTGAAGGTAATAACCAGAGAGAAACTTGTCAGCAGGGGAGAGGTGGGAGGTGGTTGCGGTGATAAATCGACCGTACAGGTGCGTGGGCAGATGGAGGTGGTTGCGGTGATAAATCGACCGTACAGGTGCGTGGGCAGATGGAGGGGGGGCGGTAGAAGTTGATACCGGTCGGGTAGTGTGGCGTTTAGAGCGGGAGCGGTTTGCGATCTCTTCGATTAGTAATAACGGCGTGGAGATGCTTGATGGCGAAGTGAACTTCTGGGTTGAGGATGAGTTTGGCCAGCGCTATCGGGCCGACAATGAGCCGTGCAGGATCACTGTAGAGGCGGCCGGGCCGTACCGGGCTGTTGTTAAGATAGAGGGAGAGTTCAGCAACCCCTTGGGGCGTTTTTTCAGTTATTGGCTGAGACTCCATTTTTGTGCCGGTGGTGAGCAAGTGCTGATGCTGGCGCACGTGCGTAATAGAGAGACAGGACGGGAAGGAAGAAAATTACGGCGCGCTACACTGAGTGGTAGGCTGAATCTTAAAAATCCGGTTCACAGGATTTTACATAATGTCAGGACGCGTAATACGCTGCAGGTACCTTTGGAGGTACCGGAGAATATCGATATCGATGTAGGGGAGCGGGAGTGTGCTATCAGGAATAGTGCCAGCTTGCGTGAAGACCCGGATGATGTCTGCTGGACATTGCTGCAGGGGACAGACATTACGACAAATCGGAATTGTACTGCGTTGCTCGATTTTCACCAACCGGGTCGGGGCGGCCTGTTGATTAAATTTGCAGAGCCGAACCCGGTGCTTGAGGCACCAATGCGACTAGGTGGTGATAACGGTAGTTTTGAGGTAGACCTGTTTCCGTCTGCCGCAGAGTGTTACCATTTTAACGAGGGGATGGGGAAGACCCGTCATTTGCTGTTTTATACCCATGATGACTCTCTGACGACAGCCGATCTATTCCATGACAGCGATCAGTAACAACGAAGAGGACTATATTTACTGTGCCATGCTCGATCCCTGGCGTTGTGGCCGACCTGTCGGGGCGGTGGATCAGGCACATCATCTGATGGATATCGACTATATCGATCACTCGGGTGATGCAGCGCGTGATGGTGCGGTATGTCCGCACTCAACTGACCATACCAATGGAGAAGTTTATCCGAGCCATCAGTGGTGTCAGGGGTTACTCTATTATTATCTGGGGACAGGCGATGAAGAGGCGTTGCGTATTGCGCTCCGTATTGGCGACAATTTGTGTGGCTGGATTACAGGGCCGCGCAAAAATTCATTGCAATATTCGGGACGCGAGAGTGCCTGGCCGCTGTTGTCTTTGGCTGCACTATATGAAATAACCCGTATCGAACGTTATCACGAGGCGGGGATGGCGATAATAGAGTCGATGCAACAGGTAGTGCGTGAACACGGGCAGATGGTATGGGAATATCCACCCGGTAGCGGGATATTATCGCCCTATATGCTGGCCATGACCTTTAACGGGGTCTGGGATATGTATGCCGCTACAGGTAATGAAAAAGTGTTGGCGCTATCGTCATTACATACTCTTTATGAAGCTGGCTGATGAATACGGGATGTTGAATGACGATAACGCCGTTATTGTCTGGTAACGAGAGGTTTAAGCTGTTTAAACAGGTATTATCGACAGAAGAGGAATGTAGCGGTTGCATAATGCAACGTCGCATAATATATGTTATGTAAAGTTGCAACTGGTTGTGTATCAACCGGTTGCACAAATACAACCCTCGCCCATCAAGCCCTGATATCTATCATAGAGAGCAATTGCTGGTAGCGATTCTCTATTTTTCCCATGGTCAACTGTTCAAGGCTCTCAAGGCCAAACGCCTCTACAGTGTAGGCAGCTACAACGGCACCGGTACAGAGTCCACGACGCAGTTGCGGGATGTCGATTGTGTTTTGTCGACTAAGCCAGCCGAGGAAAGCACCGGCAAAGGAGTCACCGGCACCTGTTGGGTCGCTGACATCGGCTACCGGAAACGCTGGGATAATTGAGGTAGAATCACGGGTAAAAAGGTGGGCACCGTGTTCACCTTTTTTTATTACCACATATTTAGGGCCCATATCGAGAATGAGACTGGCACAGTTGCATAGATTATGACATCTGGTAAGGAGGCGCGCTTCGCTGTCGTTAAGCATTACCATATCGACCCTGCTGATTACTCTGTTAAGGGCTGGCCGAGCGATGTTTATCCAGAGGTCCATGGTGTCGGCCACTACAAAAGGGTCTCCTTCAACCTGGGCCAGTAGATGTTCCTGCAGCTCTGGATTGATGTTACCCAGCAACACATAGGGTGCAGCACGGTATGATGGCGGAAGCTCGGGCTTGAAGTCGCCAAAGACACCCAGCTCGGTTTTCAACGTGCGCCGATTTATAAAATCGGATTCGTAAACACCACTCCAGCGGAAGGTGGCACCTTCTTGCTGTTGCAGGCCGCTGAGATCGATCCCCAGGCGTTGATAACGCTCTATATACTCATGTGGAAAATCGCTACCGACCACACCGACAGCCCCTACTTTGGTGAAAAACGAGGCTGCGGCACAGGCGTGGGTTACCGACCCCCCCAGTACATTGCAGCGCGCCTCTTTCGGTGTGGTTATATCGTCGATACCAATAGAGCCGACAACCCACAGGTTAATATTATCGTTATTCATAGTAGTCTCTCACTCCCCTGCTGCTTTACGTAAATAATTTATCAGTGCCTCTAAGGCCAGCAAATAGCCGTATGCACCAAAGCCCATGATCTGACCGACACAAACTGGTACTGTGAGGCTATCATGCCTGAAAGGCTCACGTTTGTAAGTGTTGGAGAGGTGGACTTCAACTGTCGGCAAACCGCAGGCACTGATGGCATCGCGAATGGCGACACTGGTGTGGGTATAAGCTGCGGGGTTGATGATAATCCCCTGACAATTGTGACGCGACTCCCCTATCGCCCGGACCAGCTCGCCTTCTATGTCGCTCTGAAAGTGTTTAATGACAAAGCCGGCATCTTCAGCATGTCGGCTGACGGCTTTTACAATCTGATCGAGTGTTTCAACACCGTAAATACCGGGTTCACGACTCCCCAGCAGCGCCAGATTCGGGCCATTTATGAGTAGTATCTGTTTCATGGTTTCCTCAGTTTCTCCAGTAGCGGCTCAGCCGATAGTCTCACCTTGGTGTTATTGTTTGTCCGTAATGTGACTTGACCACGCATTACATCACGCCCAACCACCTCACCTCTTATTCCGTCTATCTCAACAAAAGTGCCGTAACGCGGAAACTCCCGTGAAGCTTCGACGTATTGGTCGTACTCGAAGCGGAGGCAACATTTCAAGCGTTCGCAGGCACCGTTAAGCGCTGCCGGGGTGAGTGTCATATCCTGAGCTTTAGCCATACGGATATTTATATGGTTAAAGTATTTCTGCCAGTCGCAACAGCATAACGGACGACCGCATAAACCGATACCTCCCAGAAAAGCACACTCATCGCGCACGCCTATCTGGTGAAACTCTACTTTGTCGGACAGAACTCCCTGTGCCAGAGTGTCGAGACGCTGGGGATCGAGGTCTTGCTCACTGGCGAAGAGAACGGAGAGTCGATCACGGTTAAAACTGTAACTGGCATCGATCGGCTTGAACGGTATATTCTGTTCGCGTATAGCAGTAGTAAGTTTAGTGATGGCACTGCGTGCATCAGTTTCATTGGCGGCAATTTTAGTCTGGTCGCTCTCTGTAGCCAGTCTGATAAATCGGGCACTGGCTTCGCCATCCGGCTTGGTAGAGAGGTGTTTAATCAGGCCATTGTTGACAATACCGTCAAGCTCAACTATCACCGCCACGCCTCTATGCAGGCTGTTGCAGATGGCAGGATCACCCGGCAGGTTGAGGTTCACCGAACCGCTACCAACAATATGGACCGCTACAAAATTATTTGGCTTTGTATTCACTTTTAAGGTAGTCCGTTACTTACTCTATCGAGCCAGTAAGAGAGGACATAAGGCTCTGACATATTACATTCGAGTTGACGCTTGATACCATCAACGGCATCGATATTAGCCAATGCTTGAGCTAGGGTAAGATTCTGCGCACGAGCCTGCATTAATTCAGTATATTGCGGATAGTGGATAGTTTTACTATCGGCACCAACGGTAAAAGCCAGTAAGTCACGGTACCAGCACTGCATAGTGTTTAAAACCGTTTGTCGTGACTCTCTGAAACGGGCTTCAATGCGGGCATCAAGTTCATCGGTGCTGACATTTATTGCAGCTTCTTCATCTTCACTATACTCTGCCATTACGCTCTTTTGCGCCTCTTTTTTAACTTCAGCAAGTAACGCGCTGATTCGTGCTGCCAAGCCCATCGCACTGACAGGACCCGCCGGACCGGGATCGGCCAGCATCTCCAGCAGTTCGTTGTGCCACCACACCTGAGAGTGGGTTGAGGCATTGCTTACATCTATACGTTGGCAGCGGGAGATAATAGTGGGCAACAGGTTTTGCGGGCTATCACTGAGGAGCAGGAAGATTGTCTGCTGCGGTGGTTCTTCAAGAGTTTTGAGGAAGCAGTTAGCGGCAGCTTGATGCATCCGGTCGGCAGCAATTATGACACCGGATTTCCACCCACCTTGCAGTGAGGTTTGCATTATTGCCGGAATCAGACGTTCGCGTATCTGACTGATACTGATTTGTCGGGATCTCTTCTCCGGGACTATCCAGGTTACATCAAAGGCGGTTTTGTTTTCCACCTGCTGACAGGCAGTGCAACTGCCACAAGGTTTCACCATATCAGTACAGAACAGGAGCTGTAGAATTTTTGTACTCAGCAAGGCGGCATCACCACGAACATCACCAATAATAAGCAGTCCTGATGTCAGCCGGTTCTTGGCATGGGCGTTTTTGATAAAGGTGAAGGCTTCGTCAACGCGCATTGCACTCCCCTACTGCACCTCTGGTGTTATCGACCAGTGGTGCGACAATCTGCCACACCATCTCCTGCGTTTGTGCCAGAGGCTTTTTGGTGTCTAAAACTTTGAAGCGTTCCGGTTCGGCTGCTGCCAGTGCGATAAACCCATCGCGAATTTTACGATGAAACTCACTTGGTTCGCTCTCAAAACGGTCTTTGGCACCAGCCGGAAGTTTGGTTTTGCGGGAGCGGACACGGTGCAAACTGGTTTTGGTATCGACATCAAAGAGGAGTGTCAGGTTGGGTTGTAACCCTCCTGTAGTAAAGTCATTTAACTGGCGTAAGGCGCTAAGACTATACCCTCTGCCATATCCCTGATATGCCAGGGTAGAGTCGGTGAAACGGTCGCAGATCACCCATTCGCCGCGTTGCAGTGCCGGTATGATCACCTGCGCTGTAAGCTGAGCTCGGCTGGCGCAAAAGAGGAGAACTTCGGCTGCTGGTTGAGGTGCTTCACCGCAGCCGTTATATTGCAGGAGTTGGCGTATCGCCTCGCCCAGCCGAGTACCACCCGGTTCACGTGTTTGCACAACTGTCAGGCCACACTGGCGCAGCCGCTCAGCCAGGAGACGACTATGTGTACTTTTGCCGCTCCCTTCCGGCCCCTCCAGTGTTATAAATTTGCCTTGCATCAAAAATTTCCTCTATTAAAACAACCGTTACGCTGATAGTCTAATCAGCTACGCGGAGTAAGCTTTTGGCCCTCTTTACTGTCGCGAATTTCCCAGCCGGCGGCAGCTATGGCATCACGCAGACGATCCGACTCACCCCAGTTTTTATTTTGCCGGGCTAAGGCACGGTCATCGGCCATCTGCTGCACCTCTGCCGGTATGTCAACACCGGTCTGTCGTCCAAAAAATATCACGCCTAGTACCTTGTCCAACCTCCGCAACAGGTCTAACACAGCGGCAGCTTCAGGAGCGGCAAGTTTACCCTCCTGCATGGCGTTATTGCCTTTAGCGATAATCCCATAGAGAGCGGCCAGTGCCTCAGGTGTATTTAGATCGTCAAAGATGGCGGCATCAAAAGCGGCACTCCCCTCTTCGGCCCATAAGGGCAATAGGCCGGGTACAACATTTGCAGCGAGCTCATTCAGACGGTCGACAAAAGAGTCTACTCTGATCAAGGCTGCCCGCGCCGCCTCCAGAGCGGCAAAGGTGAAATTCAAAGGCTGACGATATTGCCCACCAATCAACACATAGCGAATTTCACGCCCCTGCCACCCCTGCTCAATCAGATCGCGCAGGGTGTAGAAGTTGCCCAGTGATTTCGACATTTTGGTGCCGTTTACCTGCAGGTGTGCACAGTGCATCCAGTAGCGGACAAACTCCTCACCGGTGGCACCTTCAGTTTGCGCAATTTCATTCTCATGGTGCGGGAAAAGGTTATCAATGCCGCCCGTGTGGATGTCGAAAGTATTGCCGAGGTACTTAGTGCTCATGGCTGAACATTCGATATGCCAGCCGGGTCGACCTCTACCCCAGGGCGCATCCCAAAACACATCACCGTCGGCATCGTCCCACCCCTTCCACAGCGCGAAATCGCCTACATGTTCCTTGGCATATTCGTCTTGCGCCACACGGGCACCGGATACTAACTCTGAACGGTCAATTCGTGCCAGACGGCCATATGCCGGCCATGCGGCGACCTTAAAGTAGACCGAGCCGTCGTCGGCAGTGTATGCCAAACCTTTATCGAGAAGTGATTGGATGATGGTTATCATCTCCGGCACATGGTCGGTAGCTGCCGGATAGACCTCAGCGGGCTCAATGTTGAGAGCTGCGGCATCTTTAAAAAAGGCATCGATATACGTCTGCGTGAATGTCTTAAGCGGCACTTTCTCCTCATTGGCCATGCGGATCGTTTTATCGTCGACATCAGTCAGGTTCATAACCTGCGTCACGTTGTAGCCGGCATGGCGCAGGGTACGCCGCAGGATATCTTCAAACACATAGGCACGGAAGTTACCAATATGGGCGAAGTTATAGACTGTTGGGCCGCAGGTATAAAAACGTACATTGTCGGGTTGCAACGGTTTGAACTCTTCTTTGCTTCGTGTAAGTGTATTATAAACCTTCATTGTAACTTTCTCACTTGTCGTTTTCCAGAGTGGCTACGGCCATGGCCGCAATCCCCTCGCGTCTGCCGATAGCTCCCATCCCCTCAACGGTAGTAGCTTTTACCGATACCGCCTCAATTGCCACACCTGAAGCTGCCGCAATATACTGGCGCATAGTGACAATAAATGGGGCCAGTTTAGGGGCTTCTGTCATAACTGTTGCATCGATATTAACCACTGACCACCCCTGACGTGCTACCAGAGCAACGGATTGGCGCAACAGCTCAATGCTGTTGGCGTTGAGCCATTGTGGATCAGAGGGCGGGAAGTGCTGGCCTATGTCGCCAGCGGCTACCGCACCCAGAACAGCATCAGTAATGGCATGTGTCAGTACATCAGCATCAGAATGACCGGCCAACCCGTATGCGAATGGTATAGTTACCCCACCCAATACGAGTTTACGCTCCGCAACCAAGCGGTGTGCGTCATAGCCAATTCCGGTTCTGATCATGCGCCATAGTATAACCAACCAAGTGGCCGAAAACAACACTTAACTTTTTCCACAACCATCCCCGTTATGCGTCCTCTAACAGGGATGATTTTGCTTCCATTTATCCCTGAATTCAGGGATAAAATCGGCATCATGAAAGGCTCTATTCGAACGATTGGTGGCTGAAGCGCTCTCGTGCGAATTGCCTTCTGTGGTGCCTCGTGAGGTGACTGTATTACGTATGCCCGGCAAAGTATCGGTGCTCACTGCGGCGTCGTCAGGCAAACCCAATAAAATCTATGCCATCGACACCGGCAACTGCAACGCAATGTCACTGGGACACAATCATGATGCGGGTGCCCGTCTGGTGAACGCCGTTTACAATACTTTAAGATCCCGGGGCATTAACCCCGACTATGTTGTGGCTACCCAAAAAACAGAGGTCGATTTTGTTTACCGCGATGACCATGGATGGCACTTTGTGCAGTCATGCCTCTCATTGTCCCCCCCCGAGACCGCAGCGCGTGAGCTGCGTAGCTTGAACGACATCATGGAGCTGCACAAAGACGTGGCGCGCCTGATTGTGACACTGAACGATGATTTTTTTAAAGGTGCCGTCCGCGCCATCCCCCTCTGGTACTAGCTACTCGAAAATAGCAACACAAGCAAAAATG
>JAAYNR010000131.1 GCA_012520735.1 Lentisphaerota bacterium
GCGAGATCCATGGCTTCGGGTTGGACTGGGTTGAGGACGTCGAGCCCCATTTCAATGAGGGAGGGGATTATTTTTTCGACATTACCGCAGGAGTGGACCCAGACATCTTTGCCGTGGCTGTGGATGATGTCGTTGTCGACATAGTCCATAACCGATTGGTCGCCAATGACCTCTTTGAGGCGGGCTTCTCCGTCGGGTGTGAAGGTGATACAGTATGGTATACGCGAGGTGGGGCGATGGGCGATGGCGTCTTTGACGAGTTTTCTGCGGTTCATTGGTTTTTCAGTTTTTTTCTGATGAAATGGAGGGCGAGGGCATTGATGCTGCCTTCGATGGTAGCTTGTGTACCGGTGATGACGTTTGTGATGTTTAAGTCTGCCAGAGTTTTAGTGGTGGGTGTGCCAAGGGCTACGATCAGTTTGCCGCTGAGGAGGGCTGTGCTCCAGAGGGTGTTGAAGGCGGCGACGGCGGATGAACTGGCAAAAAGGGCGACATCAAAGTCGGGGGCGGGTTGGTGGGGGAGGGTGGTATTGTGGTATAGGGTACATTCGGTTACAGAGTGCCCGCATTGGCGCAGGGCGGTAGCAATGGAGTTGTCGGATTTATCAGAGGCGAGGCGTAGTACGTGTGCTGGTGAGGTTATGAGTGGGAGTAGCTCGTTGATAATGGCGGCCGTGCCGTAGTTTGCTGATGGTGTGAGTTCGGGGTAGAGACCGAGTTTGTGGAGTGCGGCGGTGGTGCCACTGCCGCATGAGATGAGGCGGGGGAGTGAGCGGAGGTCTATCTTTGCCTGTAGCAGGAGTTCACCGAAGATGTGGACGGCAGAGGGTGAGGTGATGATGACAAAATCAAAGGTGGATATTCGGCGTAGTGTTTCGATTGCCCGGGGGTTAGGGGTGAGTGTTATCAGGGGGCGACAGATGGGGAGGCCGCCGGCGTCGGAGACAAGGGCAGCGGCTTGCTCTTGCAGGGCGGCACTGGCGGTAATCAGAACGCGGTTCCCTGCGAGGGGACCCCAAGTCTCAAAGTGATGAGCTGCGGGTGAGCCGATAATGATGATGCCGGGGTCAGTGGTGTTGAGGGCGGTGATTTTGTTGCCGATATTTTCCAGTGTGCCACGGAGGATAGTTGAGTGGTCGCTGCCAGCGGCAAAAACGGCAGCAACGGGTGTTTGTGGGTCGAGCCGGTCGGTATCAATGAGCTCTCTTGTTACGGTGGCGGTGCTTTCGACTGCCATAAAGAGTACGAGGGGGAGTTCGGCCCGAGCGGTAGCGGTGACCGGTGCCGTGGCACCTTTTTGCTGGCGTGGGGTCATTACGGTGAAGCCCCGCGATTCACCGCGGCGTGTCAACAACATGCCGTTAGGAGTGGTAGCGATATTAAGGGTAGAGAGGGCCGGGAGTACACGGTAGGGGAGGTGAAAGGAGTCTAGGGCGGTGACCTCTTCGGCCAGACGGCCAAAGATACCGGGGTCGCCACCTTTGAGGCGGACGACACGGTAACCTTGGCGGGCGTAGTTGGTGAGGAGTGAGTTGATTTCATTTTGTGTGGCGTGATGGGCACCGCTCCGTTTGCCGACGTTGATGACAGTGGCATGGGGTGGCAGGTTTGTCAGCAGTTTGTGGTCGAGGAGGGTATCGTGGAGGCAGACCTCAGCTCGCTGTAAGGCGCGGATAGTGGCGATGGTGGCGGTATCGGCATTGCCGACGCCACCGCCGGCAAAGGTGACAGATTTGACAAAATAGCTGCGGATGGCGGTGAGGTGGGGATCGTTGGCGCGGAAGGTGATGGCTAGTACGCCCTGGCCGGCAGGGGGCGGGAGTTCGGTAGCAGAGAGCCACTCGGTGACACGGTGGGCGAGATTGAGCCGGTTGAGAGCGGCACCGGCAATCATGATCATGTCGAAGGTGTCGTCGTCGAGCTGTTGCAGGCGGCGTTGGATATCGCCACGGATAGGGAGGAGTCGGGCTTGCGGAAAACGGTTGCGGCAGTAGGCGATACGACGCTCACTGCTGACACCGATACGGAGAGTGGGTGGGAGGTCGGACAGAGCGACACCCGGTTTACAGACCAGAGTATCGCGGGGGTCGTCGTGCCAGGGGAGCCAGCACCAGTCGACTCCATTTCGCATGGGTTCAGGCAAATCTTTGGCACTGTGGATGGCGCAATCGATGGTGTGATTGATTACTTGGTCGTCGAGGTCACGGGTGAAAAAATCGACGGGGCTGTTGGCCAGCGCAGTAGTTTGGTCGCGGTCACCGGGGGTTGAGACGATATTTTCGGCAAAGGTCAGCTCAGGGAAGAGGTTGGCGAGTTTTTCAATAACCAGACGTGTCTGTATTAGAGCCAGAGCACTGCCGCGTGTGCCTACTTTAATTGTGTGGGGTTTTATGGTCACAACGCTCCTTTATTCAATTACACCAGAGGTCGCCAGAGGTAGCAAAACCGGCATTTTGCAGCCATTGGGTGATGGTTTGGCGCAACTCTGCCGGTTGGAGATCAGACTCTTCGAGTTGGGCAAGGGGTTGCCAGAAAAATGATATCCAGGCTTCACAGGCGGCGGGGGGAGTATTGGTATTAATGGTGGAGATATCGAGTTCAAAAACCAGATTGATCTCGGCGTGGGGTTCTCCTTTTTGGATGAAGGTGTGTTCGCAACAGCCGAGGAAACGACCGGCGCGAGATGGTTGGCCGAGTTCTTCCATAATCTCCCGTTCCAGTGCGGTGCGGGCTTGTTCCTGGAATTCGATATGCCCTCCGGGGAGGTAACTGACGGCACCACCGCCACGACTGCGGCATAAGAGGAGGTGGTTGTTGTTGATACAGACACCGCGAGCGATAGTTTCGATAGTACTCATAACTTCTCTGTTTTAGAAAATTGCTATTATAGAATAAGCGGTAGCGGGTGGCGAGACATCAGCCAAGCAGGTGGATAGTTTGCTCCTGTTCGAGCCAGCCATGTTTCAGGGTGAATTTAAGTTGGTTTATCCAGAGGGAGTCGGGGTGTTTGGCGAGGTAGCCGGTGAGACGTTGACGCTGAGCCGGAGTGAGGGGGATAAAGGTGGTGGTGTATGAGAATGGAGTGGCCACAACGACGTGGGTGGTATAGGGGTTATCTATGATATTATAGCGACGCAACGGGTGGTGGTGTCGGCGGTAGAGGTATCGAGACGAGCCACCAGCCGACCGTTACGCTCAGAGAGGTTTGGGAAGATGTCGGCCAGGGCGGTATAGAGGTCACGCGAGGTGGGGGGCGAGCCAAGAGTAAGCGAGGCAGGCATTTGCGGTATGCCGCCAACGGCCAATTTTGCGGGGCGGTGCAACCACTGCTCCAGGTCGGGGTGGAGAGAGAGGCGAGTGCGCCAGAAAGTCTCTATAGGTGTAGGTGTCATTTTTCAGAGGTTAGTAGCTAACCCGTTAGCTACTGTCAAAAAAAACAAGAAGTTCGAGCAGCTATCTTCATAAGTTGTTGCGTTGAAGCAGCTAAGACAGCATTGAGAGTCATCATCAACTCTCTCTCTTTTAAAA
>JAAYNR010000028.1 GCA_012520735.1 Lentisphaerota bacterium
ACGATACCTTGCCAGTCTCCAATGCGTGCAATACGCTCAATTTGAATGCCTCACTATACACTATTTTCTGTCTCATTGAACCCTCCTTTTTTGTTAGATGGGTGTCAATGTATATCAGGACGGGACATTAAAAACTTATTACCTATTACTTGTAATCTATTGCTTGCGGCTGCGGCAAGCCGCAGCCGCCTCATCACCACTGTTGCAATCACAACCAAAAAGGTATACAATAGAGCCATCATTTTTAACACCACCTCGGGCGTACTGTCCGGAGGCTTAAGGAGAGAGACTATGACAAACCTCTACACCGATAATACGTTGTCAATCGGCCGCACACCGCTTATTAAGCTTAACCGTATTGTCAATACCAACGCCACCGTTTTCGGCAAAATTGAGAGTCGCAATCCTGCTGGCTCTATCAAATGCCGCATTGGTGCCGCTATGGTCAGCGATGCCGAAGAGCGTGGTCTCCTTAAGCCCGGTATGGAGATCATCGAACCCACCAGCGGTAACACCGGCATAGCCCTCGCTTTTGTCGGCGCAGCGCGCGGCTATAAAGTGACCCTCACCATGCCCGAGAGCATGAGCCTGGAGCGCCGTAAAATCCTCCAGGCTTTTGGTGCCAACCTCATCCTTACCGAAGCCGCCAAGGGGATGTCCGGTGCCATCCAGCGCGCTGAGACTATGGCCACCGCCAACCCCGAACGCTACTATATGCCGCAACAGTTTAAAAATCGGGCTAACCCTGCGGTTCATGAGCGCACCACAGGACCGGAAATCTGGCACGACACCAACGGCTCCATCGACATCCTCGTCTCCGGTGTCGGCACTGGTGGCACTATCACCGGCATCTCACGATTTATTAAACATACCGTGGGTAAAAAAATCCTCACTGTTGCCGTTGAGCCCGCTCGCAGCCCAGTGATATCACAACACCTCGCCGGCAAGCCGCTTGTACCCGGCCCGCATATGATACAGGGCTTAGGTGCCGGATTTATCCCCGAAACTCTCGATACTTCTCTCATCGACCGTGTTGAACAGATAGAAAACGAAGAGGCTTTTGAGTTTGCCCGCCGCCTCACCCGTGAAGAGGGGATCCTCTCCGGCATCTCTGGGGGTGCCGCTGCCGCTGCGGCGGCTCGTCTTGCCGCAATGCCGGAGTTTGTCGGCAAAACTATCGTTGCTATCCTCCCCGATTCCGGCGAACGCTACCTCTCAACTACTCTCTTTGATTAGTCTCATAGCGGTCTTTAGCCAGCGCAGCAGCCTCGCTGTAAGGGTATTCACGTTGCAGTTGCCTGTATAGTGTGGCTGCCTCGCCATGAGCATCCTGAGCCATATATAATTCGACCAGTGCCAACAGCAACTCTGGTCTGTCAGGGTCGGCGGGGGCTCCTGCCAGTAAACGTCGTGCCGTCGCCATCGCCACATCAAACTCACCGCGCCGCCGCTGCAACTCCATCATCAACATCCCCGTCTCCAGATTGAGCCGCTCTAATGGCCGCTCCCACTCAATCTCTCTTAAAAGACGCTCCGCAGCCGCCAATTCGTCACGCTCCAGATAGTGGCGTGCCGTCTCCAGCCTCACCCGCCGCCGCACTTCGTAATGAGTATCGTCGTCATCTACAGTCAGCCCCGCAGCCCCATAATGGGCCAGTGCCCCGGTGCGGTCGCCTGTAGCCAGAGCGCCGTCGCCCTGAAATATCTTCGCCAACCGCAGCTCACCATCGTCAAGGTTCTCATTGCTCACGATCGTTGCCAGAAGTTGTAAGCCACGCTCTATATTACGTCCGGTGTGTATAAAAAATCCGGCCAGATGGAGTTTTGTCCGCGCACGCAATACCACCGGTGCAGTTTTATCTTCGAGCAGTGCCTGCCAGGCCCTCTCCACCTTCACCACATCGCGCACACCCGGACGTTGATAGTAAAAACCTGTATCGTAAAGCCCCGCAGCCAATTCACCGCTACACTCGCCACGTCGCTCCAGTAACGCCCCGGCAAATGCCGCCAAAGAGGGATGACCTGCCCCGTCGGCAATTTTATACAACAGGTAGATTTCACTAATGTTACGTTGGCGTACTGCTGTCGGCTTAGCAGCCAGCGACAACAATTCACGCAGTTTCGGCAAAGGGTTGATTTCCCGCTGTACCGGCTGCCGCAACAGCCTCACTTGTTGCTCCATCTGCCGTACAAGCTTACCGTCACGCCGCATCTCGCATCTCACCCGCCTGACACCCCCCTTAACAAAACAGTGCTCTACCCGTCCACCCGACACATCACATACACCATCATCAAAGCTCCAACGCACCTCCTCTTTTTCGTCAACATCTGGCACCCTGAAACTGAGGTGGTACAATGTAGCATTTTTATCAGCCACATATCCCAGTCGCCCCCAGTATATCAGCGGTGCTCTGCCTGATGGTACGGTCACTGCGCTCATCTTATAGTTGTCCACCCTGCTGAAATTACTCGCCGGTATCACTGTAAAGGCCGACTCTCCCGGCTTGCGCCAGGCGCAAACCACGCTGAACCCCGAATCAAAAAGTATGTTCAGATAATCTATTTTGTGCCTGCCCTTTGCCAGAGTAACCACCCCATGTTTTGCTCCCCGTACCCCCGCCCCGGGTCCATGCCGCCCCGGCCACTCTGCCAACGGCTCCCCGTTTATTGCTATAAATGAGGCATCGCCCGAAGCTGTCGCTATAGCATACTCACCCGGTTGTTCAATCTCCAGCCACCCCTGGTACCGTACAGCACAGAATGACCCGACATCATGTGGCGGCACGCCATTATAGATCCGGTCTATAAAATTACACCCCACTGCACTCCCGTTCTCCCACAGTGCTACAGCCTCGGCTCGAGTATCAGCCGTTGCCGTATCCGACCCCAAACGCCGCGTCTCAACTGTCAACCCGGCAGGACGCTCCCAGTCGATCTCAGCCACCTGCGCCACATCAAGGGCCTCCACGTAAAATACCCCCCCACCGCTATTATCAAATGCTAAATTAACGGCCTCTCCTTCGCGTTGCCACACTACCTCATGTGCCACTTCACGCCCTTCGCCGTTGCTTACCCGCCACCCTGCCACTTTATGCCCGTTCGCCGGTGGCCATAAGGTCACCCGCCCCACCCCACTCCCGACACTCTCGGCACCTTCTGGCTCAATAGTTACCCTGTAAACCACACCACCATTTGTCGCATGTGCCAGCAGCACCACCACAATGGTCTTTGTGAACCAGAATCCCTGTTTTAAACGCAACTCTCTCCTTATAATGTTAGCGGCATAACCGTTATATTATTGGCAGGAGCCGCAGCATCGCCGCCCGTTGCCGCAGCTCTCTCACTCACCCCTGCACTCTGTCAACAGCACTCATCCGGCAGCGTCTCTGGCAGCCTCAGCCACAGCTTTACGAAATACGTCATTCTGCTTCAATTGTGAGGCAACCAGAGCAAACTGGCTCCGACAACGGTCGAGATTCTGCCGCGGACGCTGTGTGCGGAAGTAGACATCACCCTGCAAATAGTCGGCCAGAAAACGGATGCCACACTCAAGGGTCATCAACTGCCCGCCTAAGGGTAGATACTCCACCTCGGCCGGAGTCAGACACCCCGCCCCGGCCAGAAAACCACGTGCCAGTGCCTCAAACACATCCGCCCGACTCACCACCTTCTCCGGCTCAGTGGTGTCTTCAGCAGCATTGTTCGTCCCTGCACGCACCATATCACCAAAGTCATATAAAGCCAACCCCGGCATACAGGTGTCAAGGTCGATCACACAGATACCCTCACGTGTTGTCGCATCCAGTAAAACATTGTTGATTTTGGTATCGTTATGAGTCACCCGCAACGGAATATCACCAGCCGCTACCAGTGGCGGCAAAATGTCGGCCAAACCCTCGTGAGCCAGCGCAAACTCTATCTCTGGCCCCACCTCAGCCGCCCGCCCCAGCGCATCCTCCTTCAAGGCAGCCTTAAAAGCAGCATACCTGCTGCGGGTGTCATGAAACCCGGGGATTGTCTCAACCAGACTGGCACCGCCTCCCGGCAGATCTGCCAACAGCCGCTGAAACTGACCAAAGGCCAGAGCGGCAGTATACGCATCTGCTGCATGTTCCACACAATCAACCGTAAACGCCTGGTCAACATATACATAAAGCCGCCAGCACGACCCATCAGCCTCGCGGTAAAAGTTCTCGCCCTTGCGGGTTAGCACCACCTGTAAAGCCCGCCGCGAAGCATCTACCGTACGCTCCGCCACCAGACGCTCCCCCAGATGAGTGGTGATCTGCACAATGTTCGACATCACATTTTCCGGCTGCTTAAAAATTGTGGTGTTGATCCGCTGCATGGTAAAGATAACCACCGCACCACCCTGATTAGCCGTCACCTTAAACGTATCATTGATGTGGCCTGTGCCATAAGGGATGGCACAGGTAAAATCACTGCGACTCGCAAACGCTCTGAACACATCCCCCAAACGCTCTTGTGTAAACTCTCTCTTCATCTCGATCTCCCTCCTCTCTCAAAACCAATGCTGCTATACTAATCGTCACCACAGCGGCAACGGGTACTCACCAATATCAACAAACTGCCGTAACCGGGTCGCCACACTTTCACGCTCCGCACGATACGTCAACCCCAGCCACGCCGCCTCGGTTCGCAGCATCCGCACGTCAGCCCGCCCAGCAGTGACCAGACTATCCACCACAAAGGGGATATACCACTCATCTTTAGAGCTGGTTACGTGCGACTTCAGCCAGAGGGGAAACAGCTCCTCCAGAAAATCGAACAACTGTGGTGTAAAACCCCAGAAGTTCATTGAGCACGGCTCGCTCCCCTGTAATCGCACCACCGAACCATCAGCCGGACGGTTTTCCACACCGTCACCAACTCCGATCAATTGCGTCATCTCAGTAACATCAACCAACATCCCGCCCGTATCTGTCCGACAAATCCCGCGCGCCACTGTACCATGTGGCGAGAGTGTTGCCGCTAATGTATAGCCAACCATAGCAAAGTGGGCCTCCACACTATTGCCATTGGCCGCAGCACCATCGCTGAAAAATTGATACATCTGCCTGTATGCATCACGCCCGTAAAAATCATCGGCATTGATCACTGCAAAAGGTGTATCCACCACTCCCCGTGCCGCCCGCACCGCGTGTGCTGTACCCCACGGCTTACCGCGCTCCGCCGGTACGGTGAATCCCGCGGGCAAATCAGCCATGTCCTGATAGGCAAACCCGACATCAATACGCCCCTCATAGCGGCTGGCAATATCACGCTTAAACGCCTCTGCAAAATCTTCCCGTATTATAAACACCACACGATTAAAACCGGCCCGCATGGCATCAAATATCCCATAGTCCATCAGCGTCTCACCGCCGGGGCCCACCGGATCCATCTGCTTAAGCCCACCATAACGGCTCCCCATCCCGGCAGCCAAAACTAAAAGTGTCGCATCCATTATAATACTCCCTCCAAAACATAAACTCTGTGGCTCTCCCACAACAACACATCACGTCCTTGAATCGATGTATGCAACCCCGGTCCCTCGGCCAGCAGTTGCAGACACTTCGGCTTGCGCATATCCCACACCTCTACACGCTCGCCACGCAGTACCAGAAAATGACCTACCCGTCCCGCATACCCCTGTCTCCCCCACCACCCCTCAGCCAAATATTGCAAACTCGCCACTGCCGGGGCCGTAAAAGTATTGGCGTCAAAGACAAACCACCGTGGCCCATACCCGCCACTATCAAAATTGCCCCAAGCCACCGCCAGCCAGCGGTTACCACCCAAAGGCCCGTAAATCGCCGTTTTATCTGACCCCTCCGGCCCTTCGCACTGCTCAAGCACCTCCAGCGTATCGGCATCAAGTCGCGCTATCAGCGACCGCTCCGCCACTGCCGGTGCACTCTTACAATCGGCATGGATAGTTGTCCCGCAAAGCAGAGAGTTACTCTTCTTATCGTAAAAAAGCTCCTGTATCTGATGATCCGGCAGTGGATTATCGTGATAACGCGCCAAACCGGTCTTGGTATCATAACTCACCACTACCGACCCCAGTGAACCGTACAAACTGCTACAACAGTAAAATATCCGCCGCCCGTCATCAGCCGCCCCTACCGGTCGCATTCCGGTTGGCGGTTTGGCTACCACCCGGGGATTCTCCGGAAAATGTGGATGGCGCGCCGGATCATACTCCATCAGTTCACCGCCGGCATACGCAGCCATATAAACTTTACCACCGACATTCCACACCCGCAGAATCTCCCCGTTACCCGGTGCCGCAAGGCCACAATCAAACCCCTTGCCCGTACGCAGATTAGCCTCCCAGAAACGTTGTGTAACAAAGGGTGTACCCAATATCCGCTCTTTATCGATACGGACAACACAATCTGTCACCTGCGTCCCTATTGTCGGAAGCTCTTTTGATATCTCCAGATCACCGTTAGCCAGATTAATACGCGAAAACACCCCCGCCAGACTCACCCCCACCAACCGCCCCGAGGCTGTTAAGGCAGAGTTCATATAATCCAGCCCCAGACTATTACAATCGGCTATCAGCTTAACTTCATTGCTCTTAAAATGCCAACTGTGAAGCTTCCCTGTACCAAGCTCAAACCCATAGGCCATATCAGCATCACGGGTAAACCAGGTAATCTTATCATTTTTGTGTCGCCACCTGCGATCGATCTTCCCGGTAGCCGGATCATACCATCCCAGCTCCGGCATATAGAGCCGCCCATCATCCCCACTCACCAACTGATACAACTGCTGACCGGTAGTGCGCATGTTTACCTTCTCCACCACCGGAAACATCTCAATCTCCCCACTCGCCGCATGCCAGCGCACCATCGTCATCCCCACAGACTGCAACTCAATCGAATACGTCCCATCACCATGGGCATAACTGCTACGCATATAATGGTTATCAGTTTGTAGCTCAAACACCTTCACACCCTTACAAGTGCCGATATCAAACACAAACCCCATTGTCCTCGGTGGTGGATACGCTATCGCAAACAACCTCCCTGTCGGCTCATCATACGCCATACCGGCAAAAACCAAAGCCCCCGGTGCACCGGTCTCAAACTTCTCATACCTCCCACTCACCAGATCGAGCCGCACCACAAACGAGAGATCACCACACAACCATAGAGTATTCTGGTCACTCTGAACCACACTGTAAAACCCCGGCAACCCCGCCGATCTAAAACGATATAGACGTTCCTCGCCCAGCTCATTAGCCAACACCCCAAGAGATCCGTCAACACTATTCCAGGATGATATCCAGTAGCGGTCAAGACCATCATCACCCGGTGTCAGTCGCAACAACTGCGCATTGACAAACGGCTCCCGACACTGAGGGATAGCGACCGATAGTGGTCTCTTTACAGGCCACGAAACACGCGACTCCAGCTTCCCCTTCATGTTGCCCCTCCAGTTGGCAAAACAGCCACCGCACTCCATAAAGCAAAAAAACCCTATAACCCCGGGTTTAAAAGTGGTGGGCTCAGCAGGACTTGAACCTGCGACCAAAGGATTATGAGTCCTCCGCTCTGACCGACTGAGCTATGAGCCCTTGAAACAATCTCATCGCCCGGTAGGCACTAAATGCCACCGTGATCCGATGTGCGATACAGCATATGCCAAAACACAGCAACAATTCAAGCAGAAATTGCAATATAAAAGCCACCACCACAATTTACTACTTTTTACTTATCCCAGTGCGCAGTGACGAGCTCTGCCCGCCGGGTTGCGTTCACGCCGCACACATAAACGCCACACTTAGTTGCCACCCTTAAACGAAATCACACTTAAACGCTTACCCTTAAACGAGCCCCTTAAACGAAAACCACCTCCACTCTTAGATTAAGTAATTTTACGACTAAAACTGCTTACAGCCGTAACCAAATGTTGTGCAGCATAGAAATCTTATTCCCTTAACATATCTGGCACTTTCATGGACTCCCGCAGTTTTAATAAAAACGCTACGCGTTTGGAAA
>JAAYNR010000232.1 GCA_012520735.1 Lentisphaerota bacterium
GCTCTCCGCTCGGCCTTACCAGCTCCGGTACGCGATGGCAACACTAAGGCTCGTGAGCTCCTCTTTGTCTGCGCCACACCGCAAGCTGAAGAGTACCTTAAAGCCGACTCTCCCTCAGCCATTGCAACGCTAAAACTATCAGCCCGTCAGCGTGATCTGCTACAACAGATTACCACTCGTCAAGGCGGATTGCTCAATGTGTTGTGCCGTGAGCTCAAGTGTGCACCGGAGACACTACGTCGCCTTGAAAAACAAGGCTACCTCACAATTGAGCCGCAGCAGATCCGACGCGACCCTCTGGCTAACCGTACCATTATCCCCTCGTCTCCCCTGCCGTTGATGCCACAACAGGCCGCCGCGCTACAATTGATTTGTGGAGGGCGGCACGCTGTTGCCGCCGATTGCGGTAGGGCCGGTCTCTCCGAGACCGCCGCGGACGGCTGCGGCGAGCCGTCCTTACCTTTCAAGGCGGTAGAGCCGCCGGTTGCGGCGGCCGCCAAGGCACCGTTGCCGGTGCTCCTTTACGGGGTCACCGGATCCGGTAAAACTGAAGTCTATCTGCAGGCCATCGCCCATGTGCTTGAGCAGGGCGGTGGTGCCATTGTGCTGGTGCCGGAGATCGCCCTTACGCCGCAAACTGTGCGACGCTTCGCCGGACGTTTCGGCGATAAAATCGCCGTCCTCCACAGCGCCCTCAGTGAGGGTGAACGTTTCGACGAATGGCATCGCATCCGTGCCGGTGAAGCACAGGTGGTGGTAGGGCCACGCTCGGCCGTCTTTGCTCCGGTAAAAAATCTGGCACTGATTATTGTCGATGAAGAACACGAACCCAGCTATAAGCAAGACGAAACACCACGCTATAATGCCCGTGATGTCGCTGTTATGCGCGGCTGGATCGAAAAATGTGGTGTCGTCCTCGGCTCCGCCACTCCCGCCATGGAGTCGTGGGAAAATGTCAAAAACGGCAAATACCGTCTGGCGCGTCTGGCACTCCGTGCCGAAGAACGCCCCATGCCGACCGTCGAGGTTATCGACATGCGTATCGAGGGAAAGCGCGACGGCAAACCACAGATTTTCTCACGCCGCCTGATCGACACTATCGAAGACCGCCTAGCCACCGGTGAACAGGTGATCCTCTTCCTTAACCGTCGCGGCTACGCCACCTCACTCCTCTGTACCAAGTGTGGTTTTATCGCCCAGTGCGACTCCTGTAGTGTCGCCTACACCTACCACCGCACCGACTCCCGCCTCCGCTGCCACATTTGCGGTGCCTGTCACCCGGTACCACCACTCTGCCCCGCCTGCAGCGACCCCGGCTTCCGCTACGCCGGTATAGGCACACAGCGTATTGAGATCATTGCTCAAACCTGCTTCCCTAAGGCGCGCATCGCCCGCCTCGATGCCGATGCCACCACCCGCAAACACAGCCATGACGACATCCTCAGTGCCTTCCGCTCCGGCAAAACCGACATCCTTATTGGCACCCAGATGATCGCCAAAGGTCACCACTTTCCCAATGTCACTCTGGTAGGTGTTCTCATGGCCGATGCCGGCCTCCACATCCCCGACTACCGCGCCGGTGAACGAACCTTCCAACTTCTGGCTCAAGTCTCAGGCCGCTCCGGGCGGGGCGAAATACCCGGACATGTCATTATCCAGACCTACACCCCCGACCACCCCGCTATTGTCGCCTCACGCACAGCCGACTTCGACTCTTTTGCTACCCAGGAACGTGAGCTGCGCCGCGAAGCCTGGCTCCCACCCTTCAGCCATGTGATCTGCCTCACCTTCAAAGGCCCCGACGAAGAGAAAGTAAGCTTTGCTGCCAACGCCTTCTTCAAACAGCTCTCACCCATTCTCCCTAATGGAGCCGATTGCCCCGAACCGATGCCCTCACCGCTGGCGCGCGCCAAGGGCGACTACCGTTACCAGATGATACTGCGCGGCTCATCGATCCGCTCCATTACCCGCCCCCTGCACAAAGCCACCCGCCTTGCACCACCACCGCAAGGGGTATCGCTGGCTATCGATGTCGATGCCCTCTCCATCATGTAAACATGGCTCTACCGTTTCCGACTGGTGCGAGCACGTGAAATTTTGCGCGATCCCAAACGCGCCCCCTGACTCACATAAGCCACCTCTTCAATGGTGAAAAATGCCCGTGAAAAATAGCGCTCCACCACCGCCAACACCTGCGGCAACATCTTACGATTCACCCCGATCACCAACTGATTCACACTCCCTGTTGACCCACGCGCCTCAAAAATCGTCATTCCCACACCTAGCGAAGCAAGCGAAAGCATCAAGCCATCAGCCGGCTTAGCCGTTGTGATACGGATCATCACACTGCCCCCGGAGAAAGACTCCTGCAAAGTTATCCCCGCATAAGTCCCCACCGCAAAAGCCAAACTCGACGCAATAATCACCATCGGATCATGAAACCGTTCCAAAACCTGGATAGCAACAATCAACCAGACAGCCACCTCCAGAAAACTCATCATCGCCACCGCCGCCCGCCTCCTGCCGGAGAGAGAACTGTAGCGCAAAGTCATCACCGTATAGTCCAGCAACCGCGCCAGAATAATGAAAACAGGTAATACCGCCCAGGTAACCCATGGTGAAATCGGCCAAGCTTGCAAAATATTTAACATGTGCCCAATTTTAACCACCATCACCACTATAAGTCAACGTTGACGTTATTTTCAATATATGCCATCATTAATTTTTCACGCTAACCTTTGATTTCTACAGTTGCTATACAGCTTTATGACACCTCCAACCCCTATAATCATAGTTGCTCTTAATGCCCGTTACAGCCACTCCTCCTATGCTGCCCTGTCGCTGCGCGCCAACCTCGGACATTTAGCCGACCTCTGTGAGGTTATCGAGACCGACACCAACGTAACACCCTTCCAGCTTGCCGCCTGGCTGACAGAGCGTTCACCGCAAATCATCGGTTTTGTCACTTATTTATGGAACGTTGAGCTGATAAAACAAACGGCGCAAATTTTACACCAGGTGCTCCCCCATGCCCGGATAGTTATCGGTGGCCCGGAAGTGACAACTGCCGCCCTCCCCCTCTGGCGCGGCCTTGCCCACCACCTGATTACCGGCGAAGGAGAAAGCGCGTTCCGTCACTTATGTGATAAAATTTTACGTAACGAATACCCTGAAAGCCCCACAGATACACCGGAGCTCATTGACGGCGGCGTCGAAGACCTCCCCAACCTCAAACTCCCCTACCATCTCTACAACGAACACGACCTCGCCCACCGCACCATCTACGTTGAAAGCTCACGCGGCTGCCCCTTTAGCTGCGCCTACTGCACATCACGACGCACCCACATGCGGCTCTTTGACCTCCCCCGCCTCACCGCCGAATTTGCCCTCTTACTCGACCGCGGGGTACGCGAATTCCGCTTTCTCGACCGCAGCTTCAACGCCGACGAACAACACGCCTGCGCCGTGCTCGATATTTTTCTCTCCCACAGCCTCCCCGATCTCAACATACACCTCGAGATCATGCCCCGCCGTTTTGGGTCACAACTACGTCAGACCTTGTCAGCCTTCCCCCCCGGTGCACTCCACCTCGAAGTCGGCATACAGACACTCAACCCCGATGTCGCCAAAGCTATCGGACGCGACACCGACCTCAACACCCTCTTCGACGCACTCGACTTCCTGATTAATCAAGCCAAAGCCACCGTCCATGCCGACCTCATCTTTGGTCTGCCCGGTGAAGACGAAACTTCCTTTGCCGCCGGCTTCGACCGTCTGGTTCACACCTTTGATCCGCCGGAACTTCAGGTAAACCTCCTCAAAGGACTACCCGGCACCCCCATCATCCAGCCAGAATACAGCGGCGGTCTGGTTTTCAACCCTAACCCACCCTACGAACTCCTCTTCAACAACGTACTCGACTTCACCACAATCACCCGCCTGCAAAACTTTGCCCGCTGCTGGGAACTCATCCACAACCGCGCACGTTTCGGAGAGCAAGCCCGCGAAGTCTGGACTACACCCCCCGGCTCACCCTTTGCCCGCTACATGGCACTGTCACAACAGATATTCAACACTGAAGGTCGTATGCACGCCATCGGCCACAAACGACTTCAGGAACACCTCGACACCTTTCTACAACAGATAAAATAATCCCAATCCTGTAAGGGTGTACACTATCTGTTAGTGCTAACCCGTTAGCTACTGTCAAAAAAACAAGAAGTTAA
>JAAYNR010000160.1 GCA_012520735.1 Lentisphaerota bacterium
CCTTTACTCGCGCCACTACCGGCCCCCGCGCCTCTACGCTCACCTCATAAGCTGCCACCGGCAGTGCCGCAGTAAAGGTCGAGCCGCCACACCACCTGCCCGAGGCCAACCGCCAACCCGCCACCGGCCCCACATCAGCCGACAACAACCGGCGTAACCGGACAGCCGTCTTCCCATTGGCCAATTCGATATACTGCTCCTCTTCGCTAACCCTGAGATCACTGACAACCATCGGTTTACCAGCCGCAAACTTGTAAACACTCTTCCCCAGCGGTGCCACTGAGGCGATGAAATGGAGACGACCAGAATCGGGCTCAAGTTGCCATGCCACTTCCTGTCCCTCGCTATCGCGCAACTGCGCCCCCTCTTTCAGCTTTGCCGCCACTTCCGGCGTTACCGCATAAGTAACCAACTCATTACGCCACTCATGATTCAACCAATCACGCAATTCATAACTGGGCAACTCTGCTGCCAGAGCATTAACAGCAATCGTAGTCGCTAACATAAAACCTAACTTTATTTTCATCATTTTCATCTCTCCCAACACTTAACCGCCATCCTTAACCGCCATCCTTAAACTATTAATCGCACGCCTCAACGTACAATCATCACTGTTCCCCTCGGCTTGGGGAAATAGACCTTGCCACCGGCACTTGCATCAAAAACAATGTTATGCGGCATCTCCAGCAGATAGATATTATGGCCATTTAAAATCACAGTAGCGCCATCTCCCAGCCCCAGCAACCGACGCGCATAGAGTGCATTGTTTCCGCCTATCCCGATATTGGCATTACCTGTGAGTGTTATTTCACATCCGTCGTCAATCTTAATAGTATCAAATGAAAAATTATTCTCCCAGTCAATAGGATCGTAATTGGTGCTGTCACGATCTTCGCTGCCACTGTCAATTGAGGCGCTGCCGCCGACCGGAGTAAAAGTAACTGTTGTCTCATGGCGCATATTAAAGGCAATGTTATTTGTGCTGCGGTTGTCCCAGACAGTCCCGCTACCGCGCAATACAATGTCAGCATCGACAAGAGCAAGAAATGTTGCCGGGGCATAAGTGCTGTTTATCACTATACCATTAATATCAAGTTTTGCTCCTGGCATACTATTAGTCAGACAATAGTGAGACGTTGGATACTTGTTGCCACCCTTGAAGGTGACTTGGGCACCCTTTAACGTATTTGTCTGCAGATCTACATAAATAGTACTCCCAGCCTGACCGGCACTGAAAATCCAATTCGGTCTGACATCATCCTCAAAAACAGGAGTCCCTGTAAACACTACGTTACGCTCACTATGTACATGTGTCTGTATTGTTGCTGTCTCCTGACCAAACAACCATGCACCGATCGTGTGCGACAATTGACGCCCCAATTGAAAATTACCAATTCGCCACACTCCTCCATATTGTGTATACGAACCACCCTGACCAGAACCAAGTGCCCCGGCTTTCAAATCACCATACACAATCAAGGTCAAGCCGTGATCTGTAGTGATCGTGCCTGCCCCACAATCAAGACCGCCAGCCCCAACGCTTAGAATTGGCCCATGTCCACCTGATGTATGGAGCATATTCAAGCCACTACCCAAAAAGACATGCCCATCCCCGGTATATAAACGGCTCAACGATGCCGGCACCCCAGATGTAAATGTAACCGCCTCATTAATATAGACCCGGGTAGCGCCACCGTCCGGAAAACCATTAACTACACCGTTAACGATCCAGTTCTCCTCATTGTCCCACTGTTGCGGATCGCTGGATGCACCAGTATAAACATAATCAGTAAACTGCGCCTGCGCAGCAGTTATAAAAGCAACTGTTACTGCAATAAAAAATAGACGATTCATAAAACTCTCCTTGTTTTCTAATTCTCAACCCTTAACCTCCCCTACGCTTAACCTCCCTCCATCTCACACCCCTCTACCAATTTCGGGCGTACCACCACTTCACCAGCTACCTCTCTCCCTTCAATCAAACTATTTAGTGTACTAAAAAGCGCTTCAGCTACTTTAACCGCATCAAATTCAATCCGTATCACCGTCTCTCCCGGCCAGCGATCTGACCCCACATTGGCATGACTGGCTATCTTTACATCATGCCCCACACCCAACCCCAATTTTGCCATCTCACGCAATATCCCCGCGGTGGCATAATCATCACAGGAAACTATCCCATCCGGTTTCTCACCACCTGCTCTCCAGATAGCCTGAAAACACTCTGCCCCCAGCTCAGGAAATGCCGTGGCACTGCAATGACGCAGTACCTGTTGCCATCCACTTCGAGTCTCGACACCTGCAGCTTCTACCGCTTTGTTGAAAACAGCCAGTGTATTATCAAACTCCTCCCAACCCCAGCGAACCAGCGCAATCCGTCTACACCCCTTACGCACCAGTTCAGCCACCCCCAATCTGGCTACATCTTCATAAGCCAGCCGCACCACATGCCCG
Organism: Lentisphaerota bacterium; assembly: GCA_012520735.1. Taxonomy (GTDB): domain Bacteria; phylum Verrucomicrobiota; class Kiritimatiellia; order RFP12; family JAAYNR01; genus JAAYNR01. Next base: position 2,455 of record JAAYNR010000160.1, read on the forward strand.
ACACCACGACCCTCGCCCAAACGCCCCACCACCGGAATCGACAAATCTATAGTCTCCGCCCGGTTGGTCGCCCACATCACCAGCCCATCGACCATCCGCTGTCGAATATCGCCACGAATAGCACTGACACGATCCTCCAGCAGATTACCATCGCTTGACGGCAAATAATAGCGCAACACCTGCCCATAACGCGCTGCCACACTGCGCAGCGCCTTCACCAGTAAAAGCGGGAAATCACCCGTACCCGGATCAAACATATCGTGGCCTAGAAAAACGCCGACATGCCGCACCGCCTCCTTACGCACCACCCGTATCCCTTTGCCGCGCTGCGACTCCACTACACCCTCACGCCGCAACTCTACCAACGCACGATCAATTGTAGCCTGAGAAACATCAAACTCCTCTTTCCACTCAGCCACCGTACCCAGAGTCTCCCCCTCAATCCTCCCCTTAGCCCTACTACGCAAAGCTTCCAGCACAATAAGCCACTTCGGCATCCCCAACTGTGAGGCTCCATTAAAAGCAAAGTTTTCTCTATCAAATACCCTCATACACTCACCATCCATCACATAGCACCCACCGCGCCATTAAAGCCAAAACCAGCTACACTATAATATATAAAAAGCGGCTCGCACAACAATATATCGATATATCGATATATCAGTCAAGCCGCAATTATCTCGCCATAAAACCGCCGTCCCCAGCGGGAGCACTATCAGCGCCCAATGTTGCATAGGCATTTCCCAATTAAACCATTCAAATTTCCCCTACCAGCAGCATGAGTTCCCGTGTTTTCTTTGTATTCCACGGTTAATAATCGTTTCAGTACCTCGTCTAAACGTAAGCTTTTAAATAATTTAGGGCGCAATAAAGTTCACCCCGCTTTCCTTCATCCTGCACCATTCATAATTCAACTTTGCGGCTGCGGAACCTGTCGTAGCCGCCCTGAAAGCACAATACGTGGTGACAAATGGCACACCCTATGCTATTTTAACGATTTCACCAATAGAATACTAGATACCATAAGAGGAGATTATGAACCCGCGTTTTTTTATTGCTGTTACCACCATATCGCTAACCACATCTCTCCACCTCTTTTCAGCTACCTCGTCTGAAACTTCTTCAACAAACAATGCCGACGTTATCGTCACCGCC
>JAAYNR010000096.1 GCA_012520735.1 Lentisphaerota bacterium
ATGATACCCATGGAGACTGAACCGATATTAAGGTAGTTTATGCCACGGATCATGGCGACAGCCGTTGCACAACGGGCAAAGCGGAGGAGGCGGCCACTGACGAAATCGTTCAGAGGCTTGGTCTCATCCTCAAGATCGGGTGAATAGATAGAGAAGATGGGGCGTTTTTTCTCATCCATAGCGGCGGTGAAAGCCTTCAGCCAGACAGCACCAGGGCGGTCAGTCTGATTAAGACCATAAGCTGCCTGCTGCCACTCTGAAGAGCCGATCCCCTGACAGGCCGACATAAGTTCATCGGAGTAACACCATGAGCGGGCGATCCAGATATTAGCACTTACACCCTGTGTGGCGTAATAGGCCTGAGCGAGAGCACCAGAGCGGGGTCCGTAGACGATTTCGGGAGCGACGACGATCCGTACAGGTGAGCCATCGGGGAGGCGGACGTTTTTACTGATGAGTTCATAAACCTTCTCGGTGAGGCGCCAGGTGCGTTCGGCGTTATCCTCATAAGCCCCTACACGACCGTCAGCGGTAGGTGTCAGGGCGATGGTTGGTACTGGTCCAACCAGAGACGAGCCGGTAGAGGTGAAGCCACGTGCGGTATTGGCCAGTTTTTCAAAATCGGGACGGCAGGAATTGCAACTGCTCATAATAATCTCCTTGGTTAAAAATTTTGTTCTAAACAACGCCATATACAATAACCGATTTTAAAATAGTGGGCAAGGGGTATTGAAGTTGGGCAATGCGGCTGGGTGGCTGGGTGCGATTCACAATAGTGAATGCTCACTCAGTATGAAGGGAACAATTTGTGTAGAGTTGAGTTGGTTATCGTTTCCATTGGCGGAGTTCGATTATTAAGCCATCGGGGTCGAGTATTTCGCCACGAAGAGAGTCCCCGAGGTCGACCGGATCACGATTGAAAGGGACATTATGAGCTTTAAGGTGGTCGACAGCCTTCCTCATATCTTCTACTTCCAATGCTATAGCTTTGTAACCTACTTGCCATGGGACATTGCTCTTTGGTATTGGGTTATCGACATCAATGATCTCCATAACAGTGTCTCCCAATTGCAAGTTGATGACCTCGCGCATGGGAGGCATTTTCACTGCTATCCTATTTTTTATATGGAAGCCGAGAACGTCGGTATAAAATTTGATAGTAGCTAACAGGTTAGCTACTAAGGCAATTGAGAATCACTGTTTCCCAAAACAAGGAGAGCATGTCCGGGCTACGGTGTCTCCGGGTGCTGTAGTTTCTGCGGAGTAGCCTGCGGTGGCACCGGGTGCTCCGGGTGGCCATTCGACTGCGGCGCGTGCGCGGCGCTCAGGGTAAACCTCTGGCGGGGCTCATGTTTCCGTAGAGACCGCAGCTACCGGAGTACCCGCAGTGCAGGGCTGACGACGGCGGTCTCGGAGAGACACGCCCTAGCCGCGGTGACGCAAAGGCGCACCGCAGCTAGGCAAGGTGAGTGCAACAGGCTAAAGAGAAGGCAAATACCCTTAGACTAGGTGCTTAAACGATTATTAACCACGTAAAACACTGAATACACTAAACTCATGCCCTGGGAAAAACCACGAATTAATACAAATGGGCACGAATGGGGGCTGAAAAAAATGCCTTAGTGGTCGAATGACAATGGCTATGTTTTTGCGACCACGGAGTGGACGCAAGGGAGTGGTTAAAAGGGGGATATTGCTTCTCTGTCCCCGGTATGCGCTCAATGATAGAGTCGACAAAACTCACGACAAAGCTCACGATAAAGAACACGATACCCAGTGAACAGTTTTCACTCTTCTCCATTCGTTTAAGTGTTGCGGCGTGAACGCCGCTGCCGCTGGGTAATTAACGGCGGAGGCTGTCGGCCCATGAGTAGAGGATGAAGACGGCGAGTTGGACTTCGGTGAGTGAGCGTACGGGACGCATGGCGGGTGGGGTATCGGTGCGTTTGAAGGTACCGTTGATGATGGCGATGAACCAGGCACCGGCAGCGAGGCGGGGGTCGAAGTGTTCGAGTTGGCGGAGGAATTCGAAGAGTTCCATATTTTCATTGAGCTTATAGCGGTGTTGGGCAAAGAGACGGGTGATCCGTAAAGTGGCTGAGGCGCATTGTTTGAGGTTGTGTTTTTCATAGCTTGCTTCGATACCGGCGAGGGATTTGCCGATCTCACCCAGGAATTGGGTGTGGCGCGTGTGATCGAGCTTCTGGCTGGTGACAGTGAGGTCTTTGATCATATCGAACAGAGCGGAGTTATGTGATATCTCTTCTTTGCATAGTACCTGATAGAAGCGGTCTCTGATACCGAGGAGGTTGGCGGCGGCGACGGCAAAGACTTTTTCGTCGGCACTGGAGGTGGCAGTACGCATACGGGGGATAATTTCATAGACAGCAGTGACGTCGTTCTGGTAGCCGAGTGAGGCTGCGGCGGCCAGAGCGATGGTGTTGGTGTGGGTGGAGTGGAGGAGATTGGTTAGGGCTGCTAGGGCTGCGGGGTGGGGGGTGTGACGCAACAGGCGAGCGGCTTCGCGGATGGCCTCGAGGTTATGGTGGTTAAGGAGCGGTACTACGGCGGTAGCGATGACGGGACGCCAGTCGGTGGCTGTTTCGGTCTGCAGCAGTGAGATGATAGAGCGTGATTCGGGGCGCTCGGTAAGGGCGTTGTGGGCGGCGCGCAGGGCTTGGACTATGATGTCGCTATCGGGATTTTTTAATATGTCGAGGATGCTGTCGATAGCTTCGTTAGAGGCGATTTGACCTAGAGCGGCAACAGCGGCTTCGCGGACATCGAGGGAGGGGTCGGTGAGTTTGGTGCGGAGATCCTTGACGGCAAATTCGGTTCCGGAGTAGCCAACGGCTTTGACTGCGCGGAGCCGCTTTTCGGCAGAGCCGGGGCGCGTGATAATGCGGCCATGGTAGACACCGGAGGCGAGACGGAGCGGGTTAGTGGGGAGGAGGATGCTGAGGGCGCGGCGCATAGAGATACTTTCGCGGTCGATTTTGACCGAGCGGAAGAGGGGGAGGGCGACAAACCAGGCAAAGCAGAGGTGGAGAATACAGGAGATATGGATGAAATTGAGGCGTGTATTACCGCGCAGCATAATGTTAAAGCCGTCGCCACAGGCATCCATGATAAAGCCACCGAGGATCGAACCAATAGCGGCGATAGCACCCATAATTGTCCATTGTACGGCCATGGCGATAGTGCGCCCTTTTTTCGGGGCGAGACCGGCGACGAGGGTGAGGTGGCAGAGGACGACAGTAGAGTAGAGTGCGGAACAGATGAAGTTGGTGATGCTTACGATGACAATGGCCTGCTTGGTGACTATAGTGGCACCGAAAAGGGGGATAGTGAAAGAGACGGGGGTATCGGTAATCAGGAACCAGCCGATGCCGAACAACGGGCAGATAAGTGTCATAACTGAGGCGACGGCTTTGGCGCCGACGCGATCGATGATATAGCCGACGGTAAAACCGCCGATGATATTACTGAGAGTGGCGGCTATCTGGACAATTGAGAGTTCGCTGTATGAGACTTGTATGACCCGCTTCATGTAGAGGTTACCAAACGGGCCAACGACATTACAGGAGAGCATCCAGAAGCCCATGGCCAGGGCGAGACGGCCAAAGCCGGGTTGGCGCAGGGGCTGGAGCAGACGTTCGGTGAGAGGCACAGTGCTGGCCGTAGATTCGGCAGGAGGCTCGGGGACAGTCCAATGGATAGCGACATCAGCACATCCGGAGATAGCGGCCAGAGCGAGAACCAAAGCAAAGCCAAACATCGAGGCCTGAGGGTTTCCGGCATCAAAAAAATCGAGCATCCATCCGGCTAGCCAGGTGCTGAGGAGGAGGGTGATCATGATCCACATCTGGCGACGGCTCCAGAATGTGCCGCGGATATCTTCGGGGATCAGGTCGGCCATCCAGCTTTGCCATGCGGCTGTACCCATATTGCCGATAAGGAGCGAGATACCGGTAATGGCGATAATGATAGAGGCGGTGGCGGGCCCGGGGCGCATGATAATGACCAGAGCTGCCGGGATAAACCAGAGAGCCCGGTGGATAGAGGTGGTGATACGCCAGAATATGCGTCGCTTGCCGATGCGGTCGATAAAAATGGCTCCGACCAGCATAGAGATCAGCGACAGGTGAGTCATCATAGCTGCGACCCCTTGCATCTTGCCACTGGCCTGCAGGCGGTCGAAGAGCATGGCATAGGGTATACCGGTGGTGACAGCGATAAAGAACATGGCCACCGTAGAGGCGACGATGCTCTGGCGGAGACCACGAGCCGCTTCCCGTTCACCGATGGTACCCGGTTGAGGGTGAGGGAGAGCGTCAAAGTTGTCGATATCTATGGTCTCTGCGGTGTCCAAATTGTTATTGTTCATTACTGTTCAGTGGTAAGGTAAAGTGGTGATGTGCCAGCGTATGGTCAGGGGAGTCTCCGATGTGGAAGCTTGCCGGGCTTAGCGGCGTAACCAATTAGCAATAGCAACGTTAGTTTACCATAGCTGTCATGTAAGGGGGAAGGGGATAAGTATAATTAAGTAATAGGTGATAGGGACGCGGTGACGAGGTGACGTGCGGGGTGGGCTCGTTTAAGACGAGTGCCCGTTGGGGATGGCGATTTGTGGTTGCATGGGAGATGGGTTGGGGGTATGATAGCAGTCTTATGAGAGTTGAAGAGTTTCATCAGATTTTGAGGGCGACGGGGCGTTATGTGACTCCGGCGGGAATGCGCAAGGGGAGACCACAGCGTGCCGGCTTTTTTGCTACGTGGAGTTATGCGTGGTGTTCGGTGAGCAGGGTGCTGGCGGCAGCACGGGCGGCACGGTGTGGTGAGTTTGACGCTATGATGTGGGCGCGGATTGTGTTTGTGGCGTGGCGTAAGGCGGAGCGGAAGGGGGGAGTGATAACCCTTGATGGGTTTGATCACCTTACTCAGGTGGGAGGGCCGGTGGTTTATGCAGCTAACCATATGAGTATGCTGGAGACGTTTATTCTGCCGGCGGCGCTGATAGGACACACACCGATCTCGATAGTGTTGAAGGAGAGTTTGTTGCGGTACCCAGTGTTTGGTCCACCGCTGACACAGACTGAGCCGATTGCGGTGTCGCGTAAGAATGCCAGGGAGGATTTGGCACTGGTTTTGCGGGAGGGGCGGGCTAAGCTGGAGGCGGGACGTTCGGTGCTGTTGTTTCCGCAGGGGACGCGGCGCCCGGTGTTTAATGGGGCGGAGTTTAACTCTTTAGGTGAAAAACTGGCAAGGCAGGCGGGAGTACCGCTGGTGCCGGTGGCGTTGCAGACAGATTTTCAGGGTATAGGGCGAGTGATTAAGGATTTCGGGCGGGTAGATCCGTCGCGACCGATCCGCTTCGCCATTGGTGAGGCTCTTGGGAGTGAGATTCCCAAGGGCGAACGGCATCGGCGCTGTGTCGCTTTTATTGAGGAGCGGCTGCGTGATTGGGGGATGCCGGTAGTAACAGATAAGGGGGAGAGATGATTCCAGATTTACAGGCGAGTTTGTTGTGTGATGATGTGCGGCAGGAGCGTAATGGGAAGTTTATCCTGATAGGGATATTTGAAGGGTTGATTGTGAGTCAGTTGCCCTCTACGTTTCACCGGATATGTCTGGTTAACCGCTGGTGTTGTGGCGATGGTACTTTTATGCAGCGTTCGCGGATTGTGGCACCGGATGGTAAAACGGTGGTTTGCGAGGGGCAACAGGTGCCGATCAAGCTGGCGGGGCAGGAGCAGAATGCTACCAGTGTAGAGGTGTTTATGAATATGCGGGTGCAGACAGAGGGGACGCACTGGGTAGAGGTGTTGCTTGATCAGCAGATGCGGATGCGTTACCCACTCCATGTGCGGAAGGTAGACCCCCAAAAGCAGCAGAAGCCGGCACCGCAAGAATAAGTTAAAATAATGTGATGGTTTCTGCTTGCAGAAACGGGTTAATTTGGTTATGGTGTTCTTGTGTGTAGAAACAAAAGAGCGTAATTGCGCAGGAGGATTGCGATGAGTAGTAGTAACAGCAGTGCAGCCATGCCTGATACAAATGGGTTTTTCGGTAAATTTGGCGGCAAGTTTTTGCCACCGCAGCTTGAGGGGCCTTTTGCTGAGATTGATGAGGCGTATTACCGTATCTATAATGATGCGGCTTTTATTGCTGAGTTGCGGGAGATCAGGCACCATTTTCAGGGCCGGCCTACTCCGGTTTACCATGCCCGGCGGCTTTCACAGGCTAATGGTGGGGCACATATCTATTTTAAGCGTGAGGATCTGAACCATACGGGGGCGCACAAAATCAATCACTGTATGGGTGAGGCACTGCTGGCAAAGTATATGGGGAAGAAGAAGGTGATAGCCGAGACCGGGGCGGGGCAGCATGGTGTGGCTCTGGCGACAGCAGCGGCTTATTTCGGGCTGGAGTGTGAGATTCACATGGGGGCGGTAGATATTGTGAAACAGGCACCGAATGTGAGTAGGATGAAGTTATTAGGGGCGAAGATTGTCTCAGTGGAGCATGGGTTAAAAACGCTTAAAGAGGCGGTTGACTCGGCTTTTGAGGCTTATCTGGCCGATTATGAGAACTCAATTTACTGCATTGGTTCGGTAGTGGGGCCGCATCCGTTTCCGGTGATGGTGCGTGATTTCCAGAAGGTAGTGGGGATTGAGGCACGCGAGCAGTTTATTGATATGACGGGTAATTTGCCAGATGTGGTAACGGCCTGTGTAGGCGGTGGGTCAAATGCCATGGGGATATTCAGTGGTTTTCTGGGGGATCCGGTAGATATTTATGGGGTTGAGCCGTTGGGACGTGGACCGGGAGTGGGTGACCATGCGGCGACTATGACTTATGGCACGGAGGGGATTATCCATGGCTTTAAGTGTTATCTGCTGCAGGATGAGAAGGGTGAGCCGGCACCGGTCTATTCGTGTGCCAGTGGTCTCGATTATCCGGGTGTGGGGCCGGAGCACTGTTATCTCAGGGATGCGGGGCGGGTAAACTATGTGACTTGCAGCGATGATCAGTGCAGGGAGGCATTTTTTCAGACGTGTCGGCTGGAGGGTATTATCCCGGCTATTGAGAGCTCTCATGCCGTAGCCTTTGCGCTGGAGAAGGCGCGGGAGATGGGTAATGGCTCAATACTGGTGAATCTCAGCGGGCGCGGGGATAAAGACCTCGACTATGTGATAGAGAACTGGGGTGTTGGCGATTCTGTTTAGCGAAGTATGACAACATCGACAGAGACGGGCGGCGGCATATCTATAACGATGCGGTCGCCCTCTCTTTTCCAGGGGAGGTGCCCGGCGAGGGTGGAGAAGACCTCTTTCACTTGAAGTGGTGTCTGGATAGAGAGGGTGGCGTTACCGGCATTGGGGTCGAGGGAACCCATGAATTTGTTAATGGTGATAGCAGCGGTATCTTTATATTCAAAGAGCCCGACTTCAGTTTGTGGCTCGGAGTAGTCGACTCTAGGGCGACCGATGGTGGCGAGTGCAGGTTTGGCAATGATGGGGAGGCGATCCAGAGTGTAGCGGCAATGGCACACTGGCATAGGTGTGGGTGGCACTGGTGCTGCCGCTGAGGGTGATGGTGACGGGGTAATTTTTGCCAAAAGTGGCGAGGTAGCCGAGCCAGAGACGGTAGCTGCGGGTTTCGGGGATATTGATTACGGTCCAGGCCTCGCCTTTGGCGACGGGGATGGCCATGGTGCGGGGGGGCGTGGAGGAGCTTGAGCCTCGCTTCCAGGGGTATTTGGAGTAGTTAACCCCTTTTTGGGGGCGGGCCGGGACTACATTTGCCCAACGAAAGATTTCACTATAGTGGGCATATTTCAGGAGGTGGAGGTCGTCTTCAGGGGCGAATATATCTTTCATTACTTGAGTGAGCTTGCCGGCACCGACACCAAAGGGGTCGTCAAGTGTACCGAAGATATCGATCTCCTGAGCTGAGAGGGGTGAACTCCAGACAAAGTGGATGAGGAGGGCAATAGCACTATAGCAGAGGATGTGCCGTGGTTTTAATATTCTGGTAGTCATATGAGAGGCTCCCTGATTATTTACCGCCTGCTATGGCAATGGCATAGAGTGAGCCATTGGTATCAATGGTTAGCCAGGCGGGGAGAGTGCGTGTGGTTTCAGCGTGGATGTCGCGGAGAATGGAGAGGGCTAGATCTTCGGGGTCTTCATCGGTTACTACAGGGGCCCAGCCATTGGGGACAGCGTTGCCGTATGCCAGAACAGGTTTGAGGCGGGCGGGGAGGGTGACTTCAGCTTTTGTAGCTAGGGTTTGAGGATCGAGCTGGATAAGGCGGTTACGGAGGTCAACACATGCCAACAGCCAGCCCTGTTCGGCTTTAACAGCACGAAGGGTGAGAATCCAGGTGGGCCAGTTGCGGCTGGCGACTGTTTTACCGTCGGTATTGCGCCAGGTTTGGATGATACCGGGGGCGACAGCGATAAGGATGTTATCGCCGATAGCCACAGGTGTGACAAGGAGACGGTCAGTGACCGTTCGCTGCCACTTTACTTTGCCGGTGGTGGCATCGAAAGCGTCAACACGCCGATTATTGTAAACGAGGATGGTTTCGCCACAGTGGGTGGTTTTACCGTTGGTGATATCGGTCTCAATTTGCCAGAGTAATTTTTTTGCCGTTGGGTTGAAGAGGAAGAGCTTTCCCTGTTCGTTAAGGAGGGTTACTTTGCCGTTACCCCAAGCGGGAGTTCCGGTAGCGCCCTTCCAGACCCATTGTGACTTACCTCCACTATAGATAGAGAGGGAGTTTGTTCCGGCCAGAGCGATATCGCCGCTGTCGGAAACAGCGAAGTCGGCGGCACTGCTGACGGCAACAGGTGCAGCCGGGGTGAAGTTAGCATCGGCGTGATTAAGCTGCTGGATGGAGGGGCTGAAGCTGTAGAGACGGGGGTGGCCTGTGGAGTTATGTTTGGTGACAAAGCTGGCCTTTGCACCAGCGGCGGCGGTGACATCTTTAGGTTTGTCGCCGCTGGTGAGGTTTACGAGGGTGAGTTTATTGCCGGTAGAGAGGGCGAGGGTGTTATCCTGCCAGGTGAGGGCGGAGACGGCAGAGGCACCTTTGGGCATGGCATCGACAATCAGTGGTTCGCGTAGGCGCAGGAAGATCGCGACGAGATGGTTAAAGAGCTCTTCACGGGGGATATCACGGCGGACCACGCCGGGGGTGTTATCGGCAAAGCCACAGGTGAAATCGAAGGTTATCTGCTGAACTTCTGATAGAGCTACATGGAGCGACTTTGGTGCATCAGCGGCAGCGGTGGGGCGCCAACCGGCATACCAGGCAGCGGCGAAGGTGACCGCCTCGGTTAACTCTGTAGAGGCGCGTACGGTGCCGTCGGCAATGGTGAGGTTGCCGGCGGCGGGGCCACCGGCAACGATTTGCAACAGGGGGCGTGGTTGGATGTTCTCTTCTTTAAAACGGTAGAGGATGTCGGTGGCGGGCTCACGGATAGCATTCATGGGGAGCTGCCAGGGACCGGGGCCGATGGTGTAGGGATACATAGGGGGTTCGGCACGTTCGCGCGAGGGGCGTCGGGCGGCGAATGATACGGTGCCCTCTTTATCGGAGAAACAGAAGGCGAAGAAGTCGTTCTGACGGCCCGATTGGAGTCGGGTTAATGTGATCCATTTATCGGCGGCGGCATCGGCGGGGATGGTGCGCCAGGTGCGGTGGCGGGCATTGCCTTTAGCGGCAGAGGCGGTGATACCGGGGGCGGCACCGAGTGTGGCGATGAAGGGACCGGGAGCACCGACATTTTCACCGCGTAGGTCGTAATAGGCTACTTCATAAGAGCCGGGAGGGAGTTCGGGAGTAGCGACCTGAGCTAAGGTATGGAACAGCGGAGCGAGAGCGACGGCGGTTAAAAGTGAAAATAGGCGGATTGGAGTTTTCATGGGTATTACCTTTTTTAGCGTATGATTACAACATCAACAGTCTCAAAAACTGGCACATCAATATGGAGGCGGTCGCCTTTGCGTTGCCATTGAAGTGGGCCGTGGAGAGTGGAGAATATCTCGGCAGGTTTGAGATCGGTCTGCAGGGTGAGGAGAGTGGTGGTGGTATCGGGGGCGAGGAGCGAGCCGAGTTTGTTGAGGGTGACAGCCATCTCGTTCTGATACTGATAGAGCCAAACTTCGGTTTGTGGTTCGGAGTACTCGAGGCGCTGGCGCCCCAGTACTGAGATGGTGGCTTTGGTGATCATGGGGAGGCGGGAAAGGGTGTAATTGCCGGGGCCGGGAGCTGGGCCTTTGTAGATGTGTCCGGGCTGGAAACCGTAGAGGAGGGTCTGGCCTTTACCTAGTTTATTGATAACGGCGGCGCAGGTGCCGTCGCGGTAGGTTCCGGCAATGGTACCGCTGGTGGGGGTTAGCACAAATTTGACCCCGATGAGGTC
>JAAYNR010000304.1 GCA_012520735.1 Lentisphaerota bacterium
GTTTAAAAAGAATAGAGTTGACGATGACTCTCAATGCTGCCTTAGCTGCTTCAACGCAACAACTTATGAAGATAGCTGCTTGAACTTCTTGTTTTTTTTGATAGTAGCTAACAGGTTAGCTACTAATTAAAACAGTCCAACAGAGCCTCTACAAACTCCGTGGCTCCCGGCCACCGCCTCGCCGGGTCAAAGGCCAGTGCCCTGCCAATCACCGACTCCTGCTTCTCATTGATCCCCACCAGCCTGGGGCGCCCTCTGAAGGCCAGATCTTCCAGCGTAGCATCGCTCGATTGTGGCAAATAACCACTCAGTATCTGATACGCCAGCACTCCCAGTGAAAAGATGTCGCTGGCCGGCCCGATCGCCTCACCGCGCAACTGCTCCGGACTCATATACGACGGTGTCCCGGCAATAAATTCACCCGGTGTCGCATGCTGGTTAACCAATGCCGCAATGCCGAAATCGATCAGCTTGGGGATACCATCACTCGTGAAAATAACATTTGCCGGTGTCAGGTCGCTGTGTACCACACCCGCTTCATGGGCATGATCCAGAGCCGCCGCTACAGCACTCAAGATGCCGCTGATAACGGAGAAATCCTGTTTTGGTTTGATCTGCAAAATTTTACTCAAACTCGGTCCGTCAATATACTCTATCACCAGAAAGTAGTGGCCGCCCCGCTTCTCCAGATTGTAAAGACGGACAATATGGGGATGCGAGAGCGACATCGAAACCCGTGCCTCTGCCAACAGTTCAGCCAATGCCTGAGGATCAGTATAAAGAAACTCATGCAACAACTTCACCGCCACCGGCATATCGAGCAATAGGTCGTGTGCCCGATAAACCCGCCCCGAACCTCCCTCGCCAATCAACTCATCAAGCCGGTAACGCCCGGCCTCACCACCTGCCTCCTCTTTTCGTCGACCACCCGCCGATACAGCAACCTCCTTCCGCTCTGTCTTTTTAAGTGCCCGCCCCATAGCCTCACGTTCATGCAAAGCAGCATTGGGCAGCACCCCCTTCATCACATCAATCACCGGCCCCACCTGCCACGGCTTAGACAGGAACCCCACCACCAGGCCCTGCTCAATCAGCCGCACCGTCTGCAGCCGGCAAATCGGCGGCCCGGTAAAAAGCACACTCGTTGCAGGGGAAACAGTCCGACACTTCTCCGCTATCGCCCGCCCCGAAACATCACCACTACTTATATCGCAAATCGCTACATCCGGCTGTAACTGCTCCAGTATCGACCAAAACTGCGCCACCGTCGGCGCAAATACCAGCGTCAACTGCAAGTGCGACAACACCTTATGGACCGCCGCTGCCCCGGGGTCAAGTATAACTACAATCGCCATCTTCCGCCTCTCTACGGGCTCTCCCCCGCAACTCAAAATCAAACATCATCTCCATCACCGCCAACGATCAGCTATTCTTGCAGCCTTTTCAACTTCAGCACTATCCATGAAATCGCCCATAAAGTAGATACCATTACCGCCAAGTGCCTTCAACACCGGCTCAATATTACGCCGCAACTGTGCCTCATGAATCTGCCACCAGTAAGCCTCAGGATTAAACTTCAAAGGCGGCAAAGAGTTCACATCTGCCACATCACGCCACGGCGCCTCAAACCAGACTGTACTCTCGGCAAACCCCGGCTCGCTCCCCAACGCCAACGCCAGCGACCCCGGCCCGATATTACTGTCAGTCACCGGGATCAGATCTGCCCCATAACCACGCCGTGCAATTGTCGCCCGCTCATACCTCGCCCGCCACTCAATATCCTCATAACACTGCCGCACATCTACCGGTATCGGCGGCACCGGTGCCGGGTCAAGCACCTCCTCCCCTGTCCAACAAAAACCACCTACCACCACCCCCTTATGGCTCCACCAATCCACAAGATGCTCCCGAGCCTCCAGCCAATTAGTAGCTAACCCGTTAGCTACTGTCAAAAAAAACAAGAAGTTCAAGCAGCTATCTTCA
>JAAYNR010000222.1 GCA_012520735.1 Lentisphaerota bacterium
GGGTTGGGGGAGGTCGGGCCAGGAGAGGGGAGTGCTGGGGGGTGGGGTTTGGTGGTATTCGACAATAAAGGCGACTGATTTGTCGATGGCGGTTTGCATGATGAAGAGCTGGGTGTTTTTCTGGCGTGACAGCTCTTGGGTGAGTTGGGGACGGGTTTTGAAGAAGTTGCTGATTTCGGAGCGGGGGCGGTCGAAGCCGTAGAGGGTGAGGGTGGCGGCGGCGTTGTTAACGGTAGCAGCGGAGGAGTAGATGATGTTGCCGCCGATGGCGTTAAAGTAGGCCGGCCAGGCAGTGGGGAGGGTGCGAAAAATATCGGCGTTGAGGGGTGTGACGAGGATAAGGGAGAGGAGGGCTAGGAAAAGGAGGGGGAGGGTTTTTGTTTTGAGAGTGGGGAGGTGCATCAGTAGAGACCTCCGAGTTGGGGCATCCAGACAGTGTGGCGGACAGTGACATGGGGGCGGTTGAAAATGAGTTCGCGCACGGCGCGGTCAACAACGACACGGTCGGAGCGTTCGGCTTTAATTAGGTTGAGCTCTGACATAGGCATGGCGGAGTATTGGAGTTGCGGGAGTGGGTTGTTATGGGCAAGGGGGGAGAGAGTCTCCCAATCGGCGTGGTTGCGGACGGTGTAATCGGCAATTTGGTTGAGAGTGAGCGAGGAGCCGGTTTCGGGGCGGTCGTCGTCGGTGTGGCGGATGGCATCGGGACCCTCTCTCCAGTTTATCAGGTAGTGGGGGATAGAGCTGTAGAGGTTAGGGCGGAGGGCGAGTTCTCCGGCTTCGGCACGGAGGGTGGTGGTGATGGCGCGGTGGGCATTGGCACTGCGGAGGTATTGGGTGCCTCCGGCGATGATGGTAACAAGAACCAGCATACCGACAATAAATTCAACGGCGGCCTGACCATTTTGGCGATGTTTAGTGTCCACGACGTGTACCTCCTCCACGACTGCCGCCCCCACCGGTAGAGGGGCGACGGCAGCGGCTGCTGTTTTCGTCAAGCCAGTCGATTCCCTCCTGACGGAAGGAGGCTACCTCCCAGGTGCCGAGTTGGTTACAGTACCAGCAGTTAGCTTCACGGGTGCCATAGGCGACATAGAGAGGGAGGTGTTCACGGATGTGGTGCATCCACATGAGGTCAAAGGCACCATTTCCACCACCAGAGGCGGCATCGATGGGGATAAGGCGGACATCGCGGTAAGCGGCGATAACGAGCGACCAGATGTCGGGGCGGGTGGTGTCGTTGCCTTCATTGAGGTAGCCGAAGGCTTTGGCGGCGGCAGTCCAGAGGATGGTGTCGTGGCGGCTGGAGCCGTCGAGGCCGGGAGTCATGCGTGAGGCGGCTGTTTCGACACGGACGACAGCATCGGCACCGATATAGTTATATTGCGGGCGGACAGGGCCGGTGATGGGGAACGACTCTTCCCCTTCAGGGTCCATAATGGTCCACTCCTGCCAGCGGTTGGATTGATAGACGTACCAGGAGTGGACTTGTTCTGTGGCTTGAGTGGTGATCAGCGAGGGGTTGAGGCCGGCTTCAACAACGGCGGCGGCGGTGATGGTTTCGGGGACGAGGTTTTCCAGAACGAATGGTACAGGCATGACAAAGAGGGAGAAAAACTCGGCATTGAAAGGTGGAGCCCATTCGGGTTCGGGGAGCGGTGGCCAGAAAGAGTGGTCGGTATAGGCGGCGAGGAGGGTGGGGTGGTTGAAGAAAAACCAGCACCAGTTACGTCCGGCGACGGCTTCATAAAAGTCGCGGTTAAGGAGGATATGAGCGCGGTCGGTATCGGTGTAGAGTTCGGCGTTATCGGCACCGGCGGCGATGCCATCGGCGGCGAGAAGGTCGAGCATATTGGCATAATCGGTCCAGGCTCCGGGGTAAGGTTCATCAAAGAGCATTTGACCGGCTGAGGTGGTGGTGTAGGTGTTACGGACGGTATCGGCGTGGTCGCGGACGATAGTGGTGTAATCGGGGTGCACATAGATACCGTTTTGTTTGGCACCTTGCTGGGCAGCGGCAAAGGCTGCCATGGGGCCGGTGAAGCAGAGTCGGGCTTGCATATTGGTGAGGGCATCTTCGGTAGCGGGGTCATTGGCACTGATGGCCAGCATACGCAGGAGATTTATTTCACCTATCAGATTAAGCGAGGTCCCCTGCCAGCGGGCGGCGGAGAGGGCGGCGGCATCGCCGGCATCCTGGCTTTTACCTTTGAGAAAAACGATGCGGCGCAGGTCGACACTCCACAGCACCATAAAGGCGAGGACAACAAATGCTACCAGCAGAAACACGGCGACCTGACCGCCACGGCGGTTTTGGTGGTGCGGTAGTTTATGGTGGTGGGGTGTCATGGTGTGTGTGGGCTTATTTAGTAGTTGAGGTCTTCAAGATAGAGGCTGTAGTGGGTTTCGATCTCGGCCTGGCCTTCGAGGCGGAGAGTCTCAACACGGCGGCGGCCATCGAGGATACCAGCGGCACCACTGATTACTGAGACGAGCATATCGAGAGGTTTACGGACTGCAACGCGGATTGTGGTGCCGGCGCCGCCTTCATGGTAGACTATCTCCTCCCATTGGTCGTAATCGAGAATACCGCGTGCCTCACTATGGTGGATGGCGGCGAGGTAGTCGGGGATACGGGCAGACTCCACCGCGATTTTCGGTGATACCGGAGCCGAGTGCAGTGCCATATCCCACACCTCGCCGGGGGTCATAGTGGCGAGGGTATGATTTAGGATTGGATCATTTCCGGCGGGGAGGTCGGCTGGTTCCAGCATACGTCCGGCAACCGGTATGGCAGCCACGCGCATAGATTTATTGACCATCCAGCGGTTAAAGCCGACAGTACGGGCACGGGCGGCTCGGGCGGCTGCGTGGTCGAGGACATCACGCGTGGCAAAACCGAGACAGAGTTGGAAAAAAAGAAAAAAGACCAGACACATCGTAATCAGCACAATAACTGACTCGATCATAGCCTGGCCTTTACGACGGCCATCATGACGATATATGGCCGGTGGTCTCATATTTTGGCAATCCTTAGTGGATTGTTCCGTCGGTGTCGAGGTCACGAATGGGGTTATCGCTGAGCGAGTCATAGACCTGCACTGCTTCGTCACCGATTTCCTGATCGAGAGCCGAGGTGGCACCGGCCGTTTTTTTGCCAATCGCTTTGCCGAACTTGGTGAAGAGGGCAATCAGAGTGATAGCGATAAGGACAACGATAATGATATACTCGACCATTGTCTGGCCTTTGCGTGATTTGAGGCGCATGGTAGCTCCTTTCCGCCAACGGCGGTTTTTGTTTATGGGTATTCGGATGCGACCAGGTCGAGTACCCTGTTAGACTGCTGACGCAAGGCATAGAGGAGGATCGCCATAGTGGAGATCACCGCAAACAGCGCTATAAAGACAATAACGTATTCGATCATTGTCTGACCGCTACGCCCTGTATCCCTTTTTGCCGCAGTCATATCGTCATCCTAAAGTTGTAAACACGCCATTAGGTTAGCAGAATGGGTGTGAGTGAGCAAGGGGTAACTGTTCTTGGGAAATTATTTTTCAGCAGGCACATTGAGGCCTTACTGTAACAGATCAGGGAGTTAAACAACTCTGTTAGTAGCTAACCCGTTAGCTACTGTCAAAAAAAACAAGAAGTTCAAAGGGAATAAGATTTATATGCTGTACAACATTTAGTTACGGCTGTAAGCAGTTTTAGAGTTGATACATGGTGGAGGCGGGGGGAGTTGAACCCCCGTCCGAAATGACATCATCCAAGCTTCTACGCGCGTGTCCTGTAATTTAATCTCACGTTGGGGTTCGATCACAGGCAACCTCTCCCCACCGCCAGCAGCCACGATTTTACAAGCTCAGTGCCCCGGCCACCCGGACTCTGACAGGACCCGCTGGTTTTTCGCGGTGCACCCCTCAGCGGATGTCAGGGGGTCCGCGCTGCGGCATTAATTAAGCCGCGAGAGCCAAGTTATCGTTGGCAGTTTTTGTTTTTCCCGCATGATTAACGAGGCCAAGCAGGATTCCTCGGCGCGCCACTTGGGGTTCAACCATCCCGTCGAAACCGGTCGCCCCCATGGCAAAATCGACGTAATAGTAGCATAAACAGGTGGGGATGGCAAGCGAGAAATGAGAGAAATGTAACCGAAATGTTAGTCACTTCCGGCTTGTTTAATAAGGTATAAAGGGGTATCTTTACAGGCGTATGAGTAATTATTACAAAGATACTGAAGCTATTATTACCGGCGGTACAGTGTGTATGCGTGCTGAATCGTCTGAGGGTGGTGGTGGCGGTGTGGATGGGACGGTACGGATTGTACCTTCTGCGGCGGGGGCAGAGGCGGCGGTAGGGGAGTCGTTATTCAATCAGTATGCGGTAGTGGGGCGGATTGGTGATGGTGGTATGGGGGTGGTTTATCTGGCGCGGGATCGTCGGCTGAACCGTTATGTGGCGATTAAGCGGTTGAATAATAATGCGCAGGGGATCGCAAGTCTGCGGCAGCGGTTTTTGAATGAGGCGCGGGCTGTGGCGGCTTTGAGCCATATCTATATTGTCCATATTTATGCATTGGGTGAAGATAGCGATGGCCCATACATTGTGATGGAGTATGTGGCGGGGCCTGATGAGGCGGGTGGGCATGGGCATGAAGCGATGGGGGCGGCACCGGCGGCGTCGTTGACTTTAGAGCAGTATGTTTCGCGAAACGGGCAGATGTCGGTAGGTGAGGCGATCGGTTTGTTAGTTAAGGTCGGGCGGGCGATGGCCTATGCCCACCGCAGTGGTGTGATTCACCGCGACCTTAAACCGGGGAATATACTGCTGGATAAGAGCGGTGAGCCGAAGATAGTAGATTTCGGGCTGGCGCGGCTGATGCATGCTGATGAGGGGAAGCTAACAACACCGGGCGAGAAGTTGTTGTCGCTCGGTTATGGGTCGCCGGAGCAGGAGCAAGATGCGAGTTTGACCGATGAGAGGTCGGATGTGTACGGCCTGGGGGCGTTACTCTACTTTGCTATTACGGGGCAGAATCCACGCTATTTTCGTGAGCAGGATATACCGGTGACTTTACGGGAGGTGCTGGTTAAGGCTTTGGCGACCGACCGCGAGCAGCGTTGGCCCAGTGCCGAGGCGTTTACAGAGGCGTTGCAGGCGGTACAGAACAAGACAAAGATTGAGACACCGACGGTAAAGACCACCTGGCGTTGCAAGTGGTGTGATACTGTTAACCCGTTGAGCATCAGGTATTGTGCAGAGTGTGGCTGGGATGGTGGCGAGAGCTGTCCGGAGTGTGGAGCAGACACCTTTGTGGGGGTGCAGTATTGCGGTAACTGCGGGGCTGATGCACGGGCTTATGAGTCGGTGCGGCATTTGCTGGGGCGAATGCAGATAGCGCGAGATCGGAAGCAGTTTGAGCGGGTGTTGACGTTTGCCAGTCGGGCGCATGGCTTTGAGCCGGCGGGACCGGGTGGGCGACAATTGGTTAAGGAGATTTACGATTTACGCGAATTTGCAGAGCGTTCATTGGGACGGCGCGAGCGTCTGAAGGAGCTGGTGCCGATAGAGATAAAAGCTGAAAATTACGAACGTGCGACGGCGTTTATCGGTGAGTACCGTGAACTCTCGGGCGATACTCTCGCTTTCAGTGAGGAGGAGCGACAGATACCGGGTCAGCGGTTGCAGCGTGATCTGGCCCGGGCGGAGAGGTGCATCCGACAGGGAGATAGGACAACCGCCGAGGTGATTTGTCGGGATTTGCTTAACACAGTGGCACCGGGCAATGAGACGTGCATGAGGCTGTTGCGGCGGTCACGGGCACGGCGTTGCGTGCGGCGTTGTGGTGTGAGTGTGGTAGTAGTTTTGATTTTGTTTGTGGGGTATATTTTAAGTTTGGTACCGCTGACAGCTTGTGGTGTTTACGAAAAGAGAGGCTGGGTTAAACGTTTTTACAAGCCGGCACTCCACTTTTACGACGACTCCACGGGGGTGGCGGGTAGGGTACTGGCAGCGTATGCAGCACGGCATGGGGTTGGTCCATTTACATTTAGTAACGAGGGGGATACGCTGCCGGTAATATCAAGT
The DNA here is from genome assembly GCA_012520735.1 of Lentisphaerota bacterium. Taxonomy (GTDB): domain Bacteria; phylum Verrucomicrobiota; class Kiritimatiellia; order RFP12; family JAAYNR01; genus JAAYNR01. The sequence continues at coordinate 6,086 of JAAYNR010000222.1, forward strand.
GAGCAATTGCCGGAGCTGGCCGACCTGCGCCGGGCATTTATGGTCAGTTTGAATGAGCTTGCGGTGGAGGAACGGAGGTTTACCGCAGCTTGGCCGGATGAATACATGCGAGAGTTGCAACAATTGCTGGAGCGGCGGCAGGCGGCCGGTGATTACGATGGAGTGGTGACAGTACAGGCGGAGTTGCGTCAGTTTGGCGAGTCGCGCAAGATAGGTGCTTCGCCAGTTGACGAGTATGAAGGGGTGGCGGCACTGAAGCTCAAGTACAGACAGTTACTGGTAGAGCAGCGGGTGGCACGGATGCGTAAGCGGGTGGCGACCTCGCGCAAGTATATTAATGAGCTGGAGACATTACTGCGTACGCATACACGCGAAGGGCGGTTAGATGTGGCGGCACTGCTGAGTGATGAGATTAAAGGGGAGAAGAGGAGTCCGGAGTTACTTGAGGCTGAGGCTTACCTGGCTAATCTTCCCAGTGGTAGCAGTGAAGGTGTGACTAAAGTTATCGGGGCGACACCCGATGCGGCGGGGCTGGCGGAGATCGAGAAGCGGCGGCAGCAGCTCGATGACAAACTGGTTGAGATTGAGGCGACGCACGAAGCGCAGCGGGCTTTGTGGCCGGAGCAGTATCTGGAGGCATTGGCGCGCGAGATGGAGCGTTTTCAGAAGGCGGGCGACTTTGACAGTTGGCGCAATGTTGACAGCGAGCGCGACCGTTTTGCGGTCGACCACAGGCTGGCTTTGGAGGATGTGGTGGAGGAGTCAAAACCCCTACGCAATTTGCAGTTGCAGTATATGGAGCGGCTGCGCAGTTTGGGACAGAAACGTGCTGCTGAGATACGGACTACTTTTGAGCGGCATTGTGGAGAGCTTGAAGAGTGGAAGAGGCAGTTGACACGTGCCGGAGATATGGAGTTGGCGGCGGTTGTCAACGGTGAGGTGCAGCAGCTCAAAACACACAAGGTTTATATGGCGGCAGTTAATGTACTGACACCGCATCCTGAGACAGAGGGTGCAGGAGCAGGAGAGTGAGGTAATTAATGGTTGTTTACGATGCAATAGTGAAGCGACAGAGTCAGTTGACGGCGCAATATTACCAGTTGATACTGGAGGCACCGGCAGTAGCAGAACAGGCCAGACCGGGGCAGTTTGTCCATGTAAAGGTGAATGGGCTGGATGATGCGGCACTGCGGCGGCCTTTCAGCATTTACAATGCGGCTGACGGGATGCTGGCGATTGTTTATAAGACTGTAGGACGGGGGACCGCACTACTGCCACTGTTGCGGGTGGGAGATGTGTTATCGGTAATAGGGCCGTTGGGTAACGGCTTCCCGGAGGTGTCAGCAGATTGCGTACCGTTGGCTATCGGTGGTGGTTATGGAGTGGCACCGCTGAGTTTTCTGGCACGTAAGAGTGGGCGGCGGGGGACATTGCTGGTTGGGGCGCGCACTGAGAACGACCTTTTATGTTTGGATGATTTTGAAGAGTTGGGCTGGGATGTAATGGTGACAACTCAGGATGGATCGCAGGGGGCACAGGGTGTGGTGACTGACCTTCTTGACGGGTGGTTGGCTAAACATAAAGACGTTGTACCGGAGGTATTTGCTTGTGGTCCGAGCGGGATGTTACAGGCGGTGGGAGAGCGTGCTCTTGGAGCAGGGATTAAGGCGTGGCTCTCGCTTGACAGACGGATGATTTGCGGTGTTGGGGCGTGTTTGGCCTGTGTACAGCAATTGCGGCGACCTGATGGCAGTGAGTGGACAGGACGTGTTTGCCATGATGGTCCGGTATTCGAGGCACGGGAGGTGATATGGTGAAGCAGATTGATATGTCGGTAAATGTGGGCGGGATTGCCATGCAGAACCCGGTCACGGTAGCCTCGGGGACTTTTGGTTACGGGATGGAGTATAGCCAACTGATTGATATACGGCATCTGGGGGCGGTGACGGTAAAGGGGGTACGTCTGCAACCGTGGCCCGGTAACAAATTGCCGCGTCATGCCGAGGTACCCGGCGGGTTGGTCAACGCCATTGGATTGCAGGGGCCGGGGGTTGACCGTTTTATTACCGACTACATGCCGCCGTTGCAGGAAGCCGGAGTGCCGGTGATCGTTAATATATGGGGGACGAGTGAGGAGGAGTACGCTGAAGTAGCGGCACGGCTTGATGGAGTTTCAGGTGTGGCCGGAGTGGAGATTAATGTGTCGTGTCCGAATGTAAAAGAGGGTGGCAACGCTTTTGGGACAGATCCATTATTAGTAAGCTCGCTGGTGAGGGCTGTTCGGCGTAGCACAAAACTGCCGATTATCCCCAAGCTGGCACCTAACGTACCGGCAATTGCGGTCTTCGCGCGGGCAGCGGCTGAGGCAGGGGCGGACGCTTTATCATTGATCAACACAATCCCGGCGATGGTTATTGACGTTGAGACAAGACGCCCGGTGTTGTCGAACATAGTAGGGGGACTTTCGGGTCCGGCGATCCATCCTGTAGCGGTGAAGCTGGTGTGGGAAGCGGCACAGGCGGTGCGGATACCGATAATTGCCATGGGCGGGATTACCGGGCCGCAACAGGCACTGGAGTTTATGATTGCCGGGGCGACGGCTGTGGCGGTGGGGACGGCTAATTTTATCGACCCCACTACAGCACTACGTGTGATAGAGGGGATAGCCAACTACTGTGTGCGTCATGGCTACAGTGCCGCACGTGAGATTAGTGGCACGGTGATAGTGGAGAAGAGCAAATGACCTTATGGTATGCTGTTATAGATGGCGTGCGGCGCGGTCCAATGAGTTGGGCAGAGTTGCTCGAATTGGCTGCCAGTGGTGAGTTGCAACCTAATGACTATGTGTGGACAGCCGAGTTTGGCGCAACATGGCAGCGTGCTCATGAGATGCCGGAGCTCTTCCCGTACAGGCAACCACCGGAGATAAAAGTAGTAGAGGTGGAAGAGGTTTTACCACCACTTTCAGGCGACTCTTTTTCACCATCGTCGCGGGTGGCACTGGTGGAGTCGTGGAGACGAATGCGGGCAGTTCTGTTCAATCCCTTTGATATTATGCTGTGGTTAGGGAGCGGCCTATGCGCCTGGTTTGCGTTGGTGGGACGTTTCGACTGGGGCAATTTGATAGACCTGCGTGGTTTCATCATGAAAATAAGAGAGGGGATGAACGGTGAAGAGCTGGTAGAGACAATTCAGGCTATTCCCGGATTGTTACAAGGCCAGTTAGCGGCAACGCTAACACTATCGGCAGTGGCATTAGCGGCTTTTTTCTCTTTGATCATGATGTGGGTACGGGCGCGCGGGGCGTTGTTGTTTGTGGATCGCTGGCATAGACCACGGGCTCCTTTTACAGAGACCTGGCGTGCTATGCGGCGCGAGGGGAACTCACTGTTTGTAGTACGGCTGGTTATTATGGCATCATTTGTTTTGTTGGCAGTGATGGGAGTGATATGGGGTAAAATGGCAGGCGTGACAGCGTTGACATCGTGGCTGCCACCATCGTTGCCGGGACGGCTGGCCTGGGCACTCTACATGGGGGTGTTGTCAATTGCCTGGGTGGTAGTAATAGAGCTCGACCGCGAGCTGGTGGTGCCGATTCTTTACTGGCGGCGTGAGTCGGCTTTAAAGGCGTGGCTCATGGTGCTGAAATTTTGCAACAACCACCCCTTTGCCTTGCTGAGTTTCCTGACAATGCGTTTTCTGGTTGAGGCGGTGGTGGCAATAGGCGTTGTAGTGCTGACGGCGTTATCGTGTTGCCTTTTTTGGGTGGTGCTTTCAATCCCGTTTTTTGGTAATGTTCTCTTTTTACCGGTAACTTTTTTCCGTTGCGGTCTGGGAATCTCTATTTTGAGACAATGGAAACCGGATCTGCCACCACCTAACATGAGGAGTTAATTAAAATGTGTGTTTTCTGTAAGATTCTGCAAGGGGAGATACCCTGCTTCAAAGTTTATGAGGATGCTGACACTCTGGCTTTCCTCGATATTGGACCTTTCGAAAAGGGGCATACGCTGGTAATTCCACGGCGGCACGGTGAATTATTAACTGATTTGACAGAAGAGGAGGCGGCTACACTGGGTGTGGTGACACGTCGGATAGGGGGATTGCTTATGGAGCGGTTGCCGTGCGACGGTTTTAATGTGATGCAAAACAACGGAGCATGTGCGTCGCAAGTGGTGCCGCATGTACATTTTCATGTGGTGCCACGTTGGTCAGGACGCGACATTAACTGGCAGAGCATTAAATACGACTCAACCGAGGAGATGGCCGCATTGGCCGAGCGCTTGCGGGGTTAACAATGGATATGCGATCATTACGCGAAGAGGTAGAGGCGATATGCGCCAAAGATAGTCGTTACGACCCTGCCGCCTATTTTTTTATGCGCGAGGCACTGGACTATACGAGTCGGGCGATTCGCAGTGAAGACGTTGCAACGCCAGTGCCACGCCATGTAAGCGGGGTGGAGTTGTGTAATGGGATCCGCGATTATGCATTGGAGGAGTTTGGACCGCTGGCACTACTGGTGTTAAACACCTGGGGACTCTACAGAACCAGTGATTTCGGTGAGTTGGTTTACGCACTGATAGCTATCGGAAAATTTAGTGCCAGTGAGAGTGACAAGCAGAGTGACTTTGACAATGTTTATGACTTTGACGAAGCCTTTGCCGAGCCGTATAAGGTTTAACCTAAAACTGCTTACAGCCGTAACCAAATGTTGTACAGCATAGAA
>JAAYNR010000073.1 GCA_012520735.1 Lentisphaerota bacterium
AGGTCAAGCCGTCGAACAAGGCGACAATCCGGCTCTCCGCACTGCGATTGCAATAAAACGCACGGGAATTGGCTTTATCGAGATCTATCACCGTGGCGCGGGGCGTCCGCGCCTCCCAGTCGAACGTCGCACCGCCCTGCCAGCCGGCGTAGCCGCCGTAGAACTCGGTGCGGCGCGTAACAACAATACCGCCATCGGCCGCACCACCATTTTTATAATCCTCGCTGCCGCCGTTGGCACCGTCGCCATACCAGCCAGCCGCGATATAAATGGTGTTGGGCTCGGTCGTGGTCAGGTTGGCCGCCTCAACTGCTGTACGGATAGTGCGGTAAGGTGCGGTGGCTGTACCCAGCTCGGCACCGGTCCAGTTTTTATCGACATAGAAAGTGCTGGCCGTGGTGCCCACCGCGAGCACCTCGACAGCACACATCGCCGAAGTGGCCACGTTGCCCGCCTCGTTGACCACCACCAACTCGACGTTATAGACCCCCGGAGTGGAGACCGTGACCCACGCCTCATCCGGCGTGGCGTTGGTATCGGGACCGGCAAGGAGGTTAAGACTACGCAACCATATCCCGATCTCATCGCCACCGCTCACTCCGCCACTGGAGCCACGGTCAACCAACTCAGGTGTGATAACCGCCGCGGTAGGCGGGGCAAACACACGCGTCAGGGTCGGCCACACTTGCGCCACGGGCGCGACCGTGGTGTAACGGATCGATGCCTCGGCACGGCGTACAGTAGCCGATTCCACCTTATTACTGAACCAGAGATAGACAGTCATGTTGGTGTCGGTCTGCGGCTGCTCAAAAACAATCCGCTCCGGCAAAGCATCAATATCCAACCACCCATCAGGATCTATCTCAATGATATCACCCGTAAAACCGATCTGCACACAATCATAGCCATCCGGCACAATAACATCCGTCAGCTCAACTTCATTAGAGCTGGTGAAACTGGCGCTACCGGTGACAGGGTCACTGAGGATAAAAGAGGGCGCATAGAGAAAAGGGATATGGGGTGGTGTCAGAACCAGCGTGCTGTCAGTCGCCCAAACAGCCCCCTCCAAGACACCGTCACTGCCATTGGCTGTAGCGTCAAAAGCCGTCAATCCTTCACCATCGTAGAGTGGCCAGTAACCCAGCAGACCAGGCTCGTTACCATAAAGCCGCCGCTCCATAGTACTGCGTATCTCGTCGCCACTACGCGCATAATCCCAAATGCGCACGTCACTCTTATAGCCGTTGCCATCGCTACTAGACGAGTAGCCGCCAATCTTAACTGAGTGAGTAGCGGTTTGCGTATAAGTAAAAGCCGCTGTGCCCAGCAGCTCACCATCGAGGTAAAAAGCCATATTAGTGCCGTCAAAGCTGAAGGCCGTGTGATACCAGCGGTTTAATTGACGGCTGACGGCGAAATTACCGCGCCAGGCGGTGTTGTAAGCCGCCAGCTTATTATCGGCAAAGCCAACGAGGTATGAGTATGGCCCATTAGAGCGGGCATTACTCTTGCTATAAAGCATGTCGCGCGTGGTAAGGCTCTTGAAAAGGACCCACCCCTCGATAGTGAAAGGGGCGTTGGCCGGCAATTGCAGCGCGTCGGGCGTGCCGATATCCACATAGCCGATGCCGCTGCTGGCGAGGACTGTCGCGCTGTTACGAGTGGTGAATGAGAGCGACGGCGCCGCCACTGTCGACCCACAGATATTAGTGGCAAGCACAGTCACAAAGTAAGTTGTATTATCTCTCAAACCGTTTATCACGCCGCTGAAACCGCCTTCTTCAACCTCTCCCAGCGGTAAACTCCGTTGCCACACCCCATCCTCAGTGCCAATCAATAGTTCAACAGTCGCTGCAGCTCCATCTGTCAACTCCCCCGAAACCGTTACCTTAAATGAACGGATATCTGTTACCGCACCATTACTGACAACGGGCGTGGACAACGTCTTGAAAGAAGGACTGCCCAACGCCCTGCCCCAAGCTGTACTGGTACTGTTGATCGCACAATAGTTCCAGAAATAAGTTTCACCCATAACCAAACCACTAATCGTATTGGTAAAGATAGCACCATCAGCCATGAACCCCACCTCAAGTGATGCACCACCACCTGCCAGCCATACTGCGGCGTTAGTGCCACCATCAATCGGCCCCCAGAAGAGGCGCACCGTTGCCTGATCAACGCCATTGGTAATCAGCTCCCCCACCACCTGTGCTGAAACACCACTGCGACTCAGTAAGCTAACATTATTGATCCGCGCCAGATCGGGATTACTGAGACCTGCTTCACCAAAAGTGGCAAAGGATGTCGGTGCATCCATGTTACGCCACTCGGCCCACACCCAATCAGCAGAGCGCGCCACCTCCGACACCCGAAACTCATCAATCTCACCCTGGAAGTTCGCACTATAGCCACTGCCAAGGTAAATATTCTGGTTGTTGCCAACTGTAGGACATGTGCGTGATTTTATATATTTTCCATCAACATAGATATACTCCACCCCAGTATCACGCACCAGTGCCACATGATACC
>JAAYNR010000133.1 GCA_012520735.1 Lentisphaerota bacterium
AATGTCAAAGGTTGAATTTATTGCGACTACAAAGTGGACGCAAAGAGGGGATTAAACCTAAAAACGTAGGTTAATTTGGGGAGCTGTTAGCAGCTAACCCGTTAGCTACTGTCAAAAAAACAAGAAGTTCAAGCAGTTATCTTCATAAAGGGAATAAGATTTTTATGCTATACAACATTTGGTTACGGCTGTAAGCAGTTTTAGAGGGTAGTGATTGTGCCGTAGAGTCCGTCGTAGCCGGGGGTGCGGCGGACATTTCCACTGCGGAGGTTGGTGATGGCTTCTGTGAAGCGTGGTATGGTGGTGTCGGCAAGGTTGGTTAGTGGGGTGTCGAGGAGTATTGTCAGCTCGGGGCCAAATTTGGTTATTAGTGCCGCGCAGGCGGTTTGCACAGTTTTTGTGGTGAGACCTTTGTTGAGGCATTCGCCTACGAGTTCATGTAGCGGGATAATATGGTGGCAGGGGGCGGCGTGTGGCGGTTGGTAGCCGAGAGGGTGGGTGGCGAGAGCTTCAACGCGGTGTAAGACACCTAAGGTGAGTGGGGTTTGGCATTTGGGGCAGATGTTGTTGAGGGCGCGGCTCTCACAGGGGAGGGAGGAGAAACCGCAGTTGCGGTGGCCGTCAGCAAAGTATTTGCCGGCTTCGGGGTAGAGGTTTATTGTACCGGCATAGAGCGAGAGGTCTTTATCGGCGAGAGCTTTGAAGATGGTAAAGTAGTCGGGGGTGCCGTAGAAACGGGTAGCATTACGGGCGAGATTGACAGGACTGTGGAGGTCGGAATTTGAGATCAGGGCGAAATGGTTGAGTGAGGCAACGCGCCAATTCATGGGAGGATCGGAGGAGAGGCCAGTCTCGACAGCGCAGATATATTTAGTGTAGGGGCCAAAGCAGTCGGCAACAGCATCGAAGCCAGATTTTGACCCCAGTACGGCAAACCATGGTGTCCAGATGTGGGCGGGGATGAGATTACAGGCGGGGTCGATCTCTAGGATGAGGTCGAAGAGGTCACGGGGGTCGAGGCCAAGGATAGGGCGTCCATCGGCGGTGATATTGCCGACAGCGGCGAGTCGGGCGTTAATTTTTGCGACAGCCTCCAGAGTGGGGGCAGTCAGGATTGAGTGGACTTTGCGGCATTGGCCGTCACGGCGGTAGATGCTGCTGATCTCGGCGGTGAGCATAAATTGGACTGCGGCACGGCATGAGGGGGGGAGGTCGGTGTTGGCGATTGCAGCGGCAGCGGTGGTAAGCCGATAGAGACCGGGGGCAGACGGGGTGAGAAGCTTTTGCAGATCGGCGAAATGCGCGGGGTGGGTGAAGTCGCCGGTGCCGACAATATCGATGCCTTTAAGCTGCGCGGCGCGGTGGAGCCCCGGTAAATCGCAAGAGGGGCTGGTAGCGCGGGAGTAGCGGCTGTGTGTATGGATATCGATATTGATCATTACATAGCGTTAACGATACGTGGGGTAACATCGGTGATGGAGGTAATACCGGAGAGAAATTTATTGGCACCTTCGCCACAGGCGATAAACGGGACTGGGTTGCGGGTGTGTGACTTGACCGACATATCTTCGATATTGCCGTGATCACTGGCAATAACGAGGAAGATGTTGAAGTCGTGAGCCATCTCAACTAATGGTCCAATGAAAGCATCGAGAGTAGAGAGGCAGCGCTCGGCCTCTTCCATTTTACCGGAGTGTCCGGCAAGGTCACTTTGGAAAAACTCAAAGAGCGTGAAGTCGTAAGCGAGGCTCAACTGCACCAGATGTTCGGCGGCATCGGCTGGTTTAATGACTGGTCCGGTATAGCCCTTGGTCAGGAGACTTTCGCGGGTGATATCGTGAAATACCGCCTGATTAGAGATCATATCTTCCTGGAAACTGAAGACCTCTGGGCAGGTTAAGCTCATGACAGTGGTGACCGATTTGAAGCGGCGGGCACCGATCTCCTCAACTGAGTCGGCGGCGTAGGCATCGGCAAACTTGCTTTGCAGGCCGAGACGCCGCAGCTTGAGGAATATATTGTCTTCATTAATCAACGAGCGCAAGGTGGGGCCGGGGAAGCCCTCCATGTGGCGACCCATATGGTGTGCCGCATTGACACCGGTATAGAGAGCCGACTGACCGGTAGCACTTTGTGGCAGTCCTTCCATATCGAGGCAGGCATCGATAGCCAGACCGTTTTTCTCGATAAGCCGGCAGAAATGGGGACATACCCCGCTGTTAACGGGGTTGTCGGCTGAGGGTGGCCTCAGGCCAATGCCATCTATAAAGAGAAAAACGATTTTCACAACATGATAACCGAGTTGATGAGTGGCTACCGGTACAGGCCGGGTAGTGGAGGAGTCAGGAGGCAGTTTTGGTTACTTGCAGCTTTACGCTGACGACTAAATCTTTAACATTCTCCCGCCATACAGCCATATGCGGGGCAGCAAGGTGGGCACGCAGGGCTTCGAGTGACTCCCATTTTTCGCAGATGACTACGGTGTCGGCGCGGATTTCACCCTGAGCGGCTAAGCCGGTGGGGAGGTCGCATGTGGGGGTGTAATCGATACAGCCATCTTCGGCAAGGACGAGCTTGCGGTTGGCGGCAAAGAGTTCAAGGTACTGTGGCATAACGCCTGGTTTCAGGCTGACAGTGGCGACTACATAGACCATAATTATCTCCGAGTTTGGCCGGTGGGTGGTTTATTATGAGCGTGTTGACGAACCGGCATTTGTCGTTACGCTACGGTGTGAAAAAGATGAGGAGCGGCGAGCGATCCTTAGTAGCAGGCTGGGGCGCATGGTGATGGCTCGTGCGGGGCAAACCTCATGGCAGCAGCAGCAACCGATGCAGGTTTTAGCTTTAAGTCGGGGTCGGGTGTTGTTAGCGGGTAATGATAGTGCCTCCACAGGGCAGGCGGTGACACACTTGCCGCAACGGACACAGGCGGAGCTGAATGAAGGGCGCACCCAGATAAATTTGCCGACGAGGCGGACAAGGCTACCGGGAAGGAGCGAAAACGTGGCCTGTTGCGTATGGCGTGGTAGACGAAACCGTTTGACTTCGGGTTGTTCGCCGTGAACTGCCAGTGAGGTATAGGCGGGGCGGCGCGACATACCGGTGAGATAAGGGACTCGCTCGGGGTTGATCCGCAAGACATCACACAGGGTGAGGTCGAGGGCAAAGGGATCGGCTGAAGCGGCCATGAAATTGAGGGCTATGGGTTTACCTGATGACGGGCCTTCACCCTCCATGGCGAGGATGGCATCGGCGATGGTCAGGCTAGGAGGCATGGCCTGACAGACAGACCTGATCAGGGCACCGAAGCGGAGCGGCTGCGAGTAGGTTTTATGGAGCTCGGTTTTAAGTTGGCCGGGGATAGTGCCATAAAAGTTTTTAACAGCAGCCGTGAGGACTGTAAGGCTGTGGGTTTTTACTTTAGGGAGGTTGATGATGAGGTCGTTATGGAGAGCCAGATTACTCACCTTAAAGGTGATGCCATCGCGCATGAGAGTGGTGAACTTGGCTGCCTCCATACGGCGTAGTGGTACGCGTTCTTCATTGCAGACATCGAGGATACCGGTGACCTGCCAGACACGTTCGACATTGGCGGCAAAGGCGGGGCTGTCGGCTACGACAACCTCAGCACCGGCACTTTTAAGGAGGCGCAAAACCTGACGCAACACCTCCGGGTGAGTGGTGACAGCCTCCTCGGGAGGGCTGTCGGTGAGCATATTCGGTTTAACAAGAACCCGGCAACCGGGGGTGACGAAAGCCGAGATTCCACCCAAAGGGGTCAATAACTGCTCGATGGCATTTCGTAGCGCCTCTGGTTCATAAGAGGTACACGTGGTAAAGGAGACATTAGCTGTAGTATCTGATGACATGATTAAATACGATGTTACCTGATTTTTACTTCGTTGGCGACTAAAACCGGCAGGCGAATAGTATCGAGATGCCAGAGGGTACCGGTAATCATAACAGATATCCCTGGCTGTAGGGTTTTATCTTTGCTGTTATCGACCAGTAAAGCGGTGGCTGTACCACTGGCATCGACTAATGTGTAGGGGCACTCAACTGGAGTGCCGCTCTCCCAGAAACTGGGCCAATCGACTCTCCCCTGACGTAATGTGAGTACACCCTGACCACGTGCGGCGGTGAGGGTAAAGCGTGCAAGTCCGGGCGGCAACCGAGGGGTGTGGTCGCCAGAGAGTGGGGGAAGGGTGGGCTCCTCCACAGTTTGGTCGGTGGTGGCGGTGGTTACGGTCTGTGGAGAGATCGGTTCGACTTCACATCGTGCTACCCATAGGATGGTCCCCGGTGGGGCTTTAATGCGGATCCAGTCGCCCAGACGACCGCGAATTTCAACTTTATCGCCTCGTTGTAGGGTTGCCAACGGTTTATGTTTAATACCGGCACCACAGCGTGCCTGCACATTATTGGCCAGAACTACGCTATTGCGGATAAGGTCGGCATAGACCCAGAGGGTGAATTCGTCAGGTGGAGCTACCTGCAACCACTGCGGGTTATCATCAGGGTGTTCAGCCAGTATGGTCAGCACCGCACCAAACGGAAGCGTGGCGACAACTTCGGAGGTTTTATCAGGCAAAGGGTGTAACGAGACGTGACCATGCTTGACGCTGGCCCTGTAATTATACTCTGCGGCCTGCACACGCATGGCGGCAAGCGCAAGAGCGAGGCAGATGAGAGTGAGGTGGCGCATAATGAAAAAAAGCGTACGGATACGGCCGCTTATAAAGGGCAGTATCCGCACGTACCAAACCAAATCGCATAGAGATGCGATTAAAAGCAACCATTGGCGACTTATTCGGCCGGTTTGGTTTTACGCAATCCGAGGCCGCGATCGCCCTCTTTCCATTCACCCCGCTCTTTAAGCAGGTTAATCCGCTCAAAACGTTTGAGCACGTTTCGTTTGGGTACAATCTTACCCGAACCTTTAAGGCTTCTATGCTGACTCATGTCATCCTCTTCATTTGGGCTATATTGCCCGTTAAAATAAAAGCGTCATCATAGCATGGTACGAAAAAAAAGCAATCTCAAAAATAAACTATATCGCTATTGCGGCAAACGGCAGCTTATACTATTATACGGTCATGTACGACAACACACAGTTGGCGCCTGTATGGCGCTGGTTTACCGAATCACGTTTTGGCGTCTATATCCAATGGGGGCCTGCGTCGTTGTATGGTCGTGGTGAAAGTGTGCTTCTACAAGAGCATATGGATCAGCGCGCCTACACTAAAGCGGCCTGCCGCTGGCGTCCGCAAAAGTATAATCCTGAGTTCTGGGCGGGAGCCGCTCGAGAAGCGGGATTTCGTTTTAGTGTACTGACGGCTCGTTCGGCCGACGGTTACTGTTTATGGAAAACAGATACGACAGACTACTCGGCGGTTGCTCAGGCGGCCAGACGTGATCTGTTTGGTGATTATGTGAAGGCCTTTTGCGATGCCGGCTTACGGGTGGGGGTATCTTACAGCCTAGCTGACTGGCGATTACCTGTTTACTGGAGTGGCCCGGCCAGCGACCCGGCGGCATGGGATGGATACCGTGCTTATATACATCAGCAATTACGTGAATTACTCACAAACTATGGTCCGCTTGATCTTCTGGTGTTGAACAATCCCGGCCCTTATACTCAGGAGGAGTGGGGGTTTGATGTTATTATGGAGATGGCGCGAGAGTTGCAGCCAGCGATGATTGTGAGTAATGGTGGTGCGTCAGGAGCTTATAACGGTGATGTCAGTGTGGAGTGGCCCGGTGATGTGAGCTCTTCAGACCATGGCGGTTTGTGGATGGCGGTGCGCAATCCCACGTGGCGTCATATGGGGCATGCGATGGGTGACCGCTGGCTGCCGACAGAGGATATTCTTGATGAGCTGGCAATGGCATCCTGTGGTGGTGGCAATCTGCTACTGACTATCGGCCCGAAGGCTAACGGTACTCTGCCGATCCCCTTTATGTTGCGGCTGGCATCGGTTGGTAAGTGGCTTAAGGTGCAAGGCGAGGCGTTGTACGGGACGGCTGCCGTGGCGGGTGAGCCGTTGTCGTTGGGGCATGTTACGCGCCGTGGGCGCAACCTATATCTGATTTTACGTTCGTGGAGTCGGAAGCAGCGTTTGATTCTAAGCGGTTTGACAACAGAAGTGCGCCGTGTCGTGATGGTGGCCAATAACCAGGAGTTGGATTTTAACTATGAGAACGATACGCTCGAGGTTGTAGAGTTGCCACGGGCACTTCGTTCGACCCTATTTCCGGTATTGCGGGTGGAGTGTGCCGCAGCGCCGGAACTGGTTGACTGGTCTCTGGCGACTGTTCAGAGTGACAACAGAGAGCGGCTGGCGGCTTGGGCTGCAACACATGGGCCGAGTTTTAACGCCAGTCAATAGAGAGATCAGGGTGTCATGGCAGAATCAACAGACAGCAGTAATGTACCACGACATATCGCCTTTATAATGGATGGCAATGGGCGTTGGGCTAAAGCACGGGGATTGCCACGCTTAAAGGGCCACGAGGCAGGTGCTGAGACAGTACGGCTGGTGATACGTTGTTGTCGTGATTGGGGGGTACGCTATCTGACACTATACGCCTTCAGCACCGAAAACTGGCGGCGTCCCGCACTTGAAGTAAACGGCTTGATGCGCCTGCTGCAAAAGTTTCTACAGGAGAACGAGGGCGGGTTACATGAGCATGGTGTCCGTTTACGGGTTATCGGGCGTCGCGGTGATTTGCCTGGGAGTGTACGGCGCGAGGTTGAGCGGGTAGAGGCGGCGACAGTCAATTATGACAGTGGTGAGTTGATTTTGGCGCTGAGTTATGGTGGACGTGTCGAGATAGCTGAGGCGGCAAGGCGCATTGCTGAAAAAGTGGCTAAGGGTGAGCTGAAGCCGGGTGCTGTTAATGAGAAGGTGGTGACAGACCACCTTTATGCCCCGGATGTCCCTGATCCTGATCTGGTTGTGCGGACTAGCGGCGAATTCCGCACGAGTAATTTTTTGCCATGGCAGAGCGTTTACAGTGAGTGGTTGATCACGCCGGTTTTGTGGCCTGATTTCAGTGAAAGTGATTTTCAGGCTGTGATAGAAGCCTATACCCGTAGAAACCGGAGGTTCGGTGGTGTAGAGTCGGGGGTAACAAAGGAGAGTAATGGTTAAGCGTGTTATTACAGGTGTGGCGGTTGCGGTTTTCTGGTTGCTGGTGCTACGATTTCTGCCGGGATGGGTCCTTTTTGTTTTACTGCAGTTGTTTGCCGCATTAACTTTATATGAGTTTTACAAGCTCTGTGAAAAAGGTGGGGTGACCGTCTCCAAAGCTTTGGGGATAGCGGGGGGATTATTGTGGATTACGGCGGTTTTTGCTTTTCCACTCAATTGTGTTAACGGGTTGCCCAACGGTTTTCCGCATGAGTCTTTGTTGCTGGGGCTTCTGGGGTTTGCTTTGCTGGCACGGTTGTTGTTTGATCCTTCTGCCAAGGATCAACTGCGCAACGCGGCATTTACGGTACTAGGTTTTTTCTATCTCCCTTTTATGCTCTCCTTTTATGTGAGACTGGCGCAATGGGGGGCTACAGCGCCTTTTGAGGTGACGCGCAGCGGGATATTCCTTGCGTTTTATGTGTCGCTGGTAGTTAAAATGTGTGATGCTGGTGCTTATGCCTTTGGTATGGCGTTTGGACAGCATGGGCGGCACCGTATGTTTCCACGGATTTCGCCTAAGAAGTCGTGGGAGGGGTTTATCGGGGGTATGGTTTTTGCCATGCTCAGCAGTATAGGGGCGATCTGGGCGGCGCGTTATTGTCACTGGGTCCCTGGTGGGCCGTTGAGTGGAGTGAGTCTTGGTGCCGGGGCGTTAATGGGGTTGGCATTGGGGGGGATAGGGGTGATTGGAGATTTAGTAGAGTCGCTCTTCAAGCGGAGTGTTGATGCCAAAGATTCGGGTGGATACCTTCCGGGTATGGGTGGGTTTCTTGATGTTTTCGACAGTCTGGTCTTTGCACCGGCACTGGCCTGTTTCTATCTGTCGTGGTTTCACGTATGAAAAGTGTAGTTTTATTGGGTAGTACGGGGTCGATTGGCGAGAGCACCTTGCGGGTGGTGGCTGATAATCTCGGGGAGTTTCGGGTAACGGCATTAGCGGCACGCACGAATGCGGTGCGGCTGGTTGAACAGGCTCGGCAGTTTGGGGTGAAATGTGTCGCTTTGGCCTCGCATGAGGCAGCGGCTAAAGCGCGGGTATTGGCACCGGAGTTGGAGGTTCTGGCCGGTGATGAGGGTGTGACCGCACTGGCGGCTGAGGCTGAGGCCGAGGTTGCTCTCTGTGCGCTGGTGGGGATGGCGGGATTGAGGCCAACACTGGCGGCAATTGATGCGGGTAAAGATGTGGCACTGGCAACTAAAGAGGTGCTGGTGGCTGCCGGGGCGGTAACGATGCAGCGGCGTGCAGCGCGTGGGGTGAGGTTACTGCCGGTAGACAGTGAGCATAACGCTATTTTTCAGTGTTTACAGTCGGCCATATTTGAGCCGGCCTGTGTACGGAGCAGCCAGACAGCACCGGAACGTTATGCTGAGGCGCGTTTGCGTCGTCTGATCCTCACCGCTTCGGGCGGTCCTTTTGCCAATAAACCGGAGATCGACTTCAGTAGCGTTACAGTTGATCAGGCTCTAAACCATCCCCGATGGCGCATGGGACCTAAAGTTACGATCGATTCTGCAACGATGATGAACAAGGGGCTGGAGGTGATTGAGGCGCATTGGCTCTACAATATGTCGGTCGATAAGATCGATGTGGTGGTTCACCCACAGAGTATTGTCCACTCACTGGTTGAGTTTAGTGATCGTGCGGTACTGGCGCAGCTCTCGCCACCTGATATGCGCTTTGCTATCCAATATGCCCTCTCGTGGCCGGAGCGGCTGGCGGCTGATCTGCCGCCACTCGATTTGGCCGCTCTGGCAGAACTTACTTTCAGCAAACCAGATGAGGGGCGTTTCCGCGCACTGGCTCTGGCGCGTCAGGCGATCGAGTGTGGCGGAACTATGCCGGCAGTACTTAACGGAGCCAATGAGGTGGCGGTGGCGACTTTTCTGCAGGGGGGACTGACTTTCGATACGATTGCGGCGACGGTAGAGGAGACGATGTTGCGGCACAATGTGAGTGTAAGCGCGAGTGAAACGGTGGAGGGGGTTGAGGATGCTGATGCCTGGGCCAGACGAGAGGCGGCGAAAATTACGGCACGTTATGCGAGTCGGCTGTAGAGGGGGAGCATGAGTGCAAGGGCCAGTCGGCTCAGCGGGCTGTAATGGGTGCGGTAAAAGCGGCGTAAACTGTTGCGGTAGGCTTTAATGGCACGGGGGTTTTGCTTTAAGGCGGCTCCACCAAAGTGGGTAACGGTGGCCATGGGGTATCGTGTGATGCGCCAGCCGAGACGTCGGGCACGCAGGCACCAGTCGGTGTCTTCAAAATACATATAGTAAGATTCGTCGAGCAGGCCGGTTTCAGTGAGGGCTTGACGTCTGATAGCGACACAGGCGAATGAGACCCAGTCGACATCAACGATAGCCTCGTCGCCCCAGTGGTGGAGCGGGCGTTTGTGCACCAGCTTTTGCCAGCCGCGTCTGAAAAGGTAGGCGGGGGTGGGGTCACCGCCAAAGCCAAACGGCTGTGGAGTGCCATTTTGCAGGAGGAGTTGCGGTGCTACCGCCGCTACCCGGGCGTGTGTGTTAAGGTATTCGGTCAGAAGCTGCAGGGCATGTGGTGCCACGACGGTGTCGGTGTTAAGGAGAATCAGTGGGCCGCTGGCACTGGTATCGGCCAGTGCGTGCCGCAGGCCGGTATTAACGGCGTAAGCGAAACCACGGTTTTCCGGGAGGCGGATAACATCGGCAGCCGGAAGACGTGTGGCGGCAGCATCAGCAGAGCCGTCGGTAGAGGCACCGTCAACCACAACAACGCGGCAATGAGGTGTCGCTTCCAGGCTGTCGAGACACCCCATGAGGTAGTCATGGGTTTGCCATGATGGGATGATAACAGTCATGAGAGTCAGGGTCGGTTTGCTTTACCCCACGAATCTTTCAGCGTTGTGGTACGGTTGAAAACTGCGGCTCCGTGTTTGGAGTCGTAGAGATCGGCACAGAAATAACCGAGGCGCTCAAATTGGAAGCCATCGCCCGGGGCGGCTGTGGCCAAAGCCGGTTCGGCCTGAGCTGTCACTACCTGCATTGAGTCGGGATTGAGCAGTGTGGTGAAGTCGCGGGATTCATCGGCCATAGGGTCGGCGACAGTGAAGAGACGGTCATAGAGGCGAACCTCCAGTGGTTGTGCATGGCGGGCGGAGACCCAATGGATAGTGCCACGTACTTTACGGCCATCAGGGGCATTGCCACCGCCTGAAAGTGGGTCGTAAGTGCCGCGGACTTCAATAACTTTGCCATTTTCGTCTTTAACTACCGATGTACAGGTGAAGAGACAGGCATAGCGCAAGCGGACTTCACGACCCGGCGCGAGACGGAAAAACTTCTTGGGTGGATCTTCCATAAAATCGTCACGTTCAATCCATAGTTCACGGCTAAACGGCACTTGACGGCTGCCGGCGATGGGGTCTTCAGGATTATTGATAGCCTCGAACCACTCCTCTTTATCTTCGGGATAGTTCTCAATCACCACTTTGAGTGGGTCTAGCACAGCCAGTCGGCGTTGGGCACGGCGGTTAAGGTCGTCCCGGATACAATACTCAAGGAGCTCCAGCTCGGTTTCACTCTCAAATTTAGAGACACCGATACGGTCGCAAAACTCACGGATCGATTCAGGCGTATAGCCGCGGCGGCGTAGGCCGGCTATGGTTGGCATACGCGGATCGTCCCAGCCACTGACGAGGCCGTCTTCGACCAACTGCAGCAAACGGCGTTTACTCATGACGGTATAGGTGAGATTGAGGCGGGCGAATTCACGTTGTTGTGGCCGGACTTTGGCACCATTGCGGACTACCAGCAGATTCATCTCATCCATACGGTCAACTACCCAGTCATAGAGTGGACGGTGGACTTCAAACTCGAGCGTACACATTGAGTGAGTGACCCCTTCAAGGGCATCCTCAATAGGGTGGGCGAAGTCGTACATGGGGTAGACATTCCACTTATCACCGGCACGATAGTGCGACATACGCATGATGCGGTAGATGACAGGGTCACGGAAGTGGATATTGGGCGATGCCATATCTATTTTAGCACGGAGACAGCAGGCACCTTCGGCAAATTCACCGTCACGCATACGGCGGAAAAGGGTGAGGCTGTCGTCGGCGGGTCGGTCACGAAACGGGCTGGGGGTGCCAGGGCGAGTCGGTACGCCACGATACTCGCGCCACTCCTCCTGCGAGAGCTCACAGACATAGGCGTGTCCGCTACGAATCAGCCCTTCGGCTATATCATACATAGTTTGAAAAAAGTCGCTGGCATAGATAAAGCGATTCCACTCAAAACCGAGCCAATGGACATCACGCTTAATAGCCTCGACATAATCCTCCGACTCCTTAGACGGGTTGGTGTCGTCCATACGGAGGTTACAGGTGCCATTAAACTCCTGCGCCATGCCAAAATCGATACAGATTGCCTTAGCATGGCCGATATGGAGCCAGCCATTCGGCTCTGGCGGGAAACGGGTGACCACCTCACCTCCGGAGAGACCGGCTTCAACCTCAGAGGCGATCCACTGCTTCAGGAAATGTCGGCCTGTATCTGAGCCGGTTTCGATACGCTCATTATCACTCATTACTGTATCCTATTAATAGTTAGAAATTACGCACCTAGCGCCACACTTTTACCTGCACGGTTTGTCGGCCCCATTTAAGCGCCTCATCGTGCGACGAAAACCAGAGGTCGAGTCGATTACCCTTAATAGCCCCGCCCCGATCCATCACCTTACCATAGCCATAACCCGGTACCTGGATAATAGTACCAAAAGGGAGAACAGCGGTATCGGCGGCAACAGTACCGCGGCGTGTCCGCTCACCGGAGGCAGTAATTCCGACCTGCTTCCGTTTCCCCTTATTGGGGCCGGCGGCATATACTGGGGGACCCAGACCAAACCAGCTACGCTCCCAACTGCAACACGCCCCACAATTACAATATCCGGTGACCACAAAAGTCATAGTTGTTGGCGACTGATTGCGCGGTGGTTTGATCGGCACGGTGAGGCATCCAGCCACCAACAGCGTCGCTGCGACCATAATTTTAATGGCAACAGCCCGCTGTTTGGCTCTCCAGTTGAAATATCGGTTCTTTTCCATTGCGCGGTTAGTATAACAATATCTCGATTTTATCGCAAACAGTTAAGTTTTGACGCAACGGAGAAGTGGAAGTGTGAAATAGACTTAAACGAGAGACTTAAACGCTTACGCTTAGTAGCTAACCTGTTAGCTACTAACAAAAAAAACAAGAAGTTCAAGCAGCTATCTTCATAAGTTGTTGCGTTGAAGCAGCTAAGGCAGTATTGAGAGTTATCGTCAATACTCTTCCTTTTTCAGTGAGGTAGTAGCGGTTTTGCTTTGGCA
>JAAYNR010000137.1 GCA_012520735.1 Lentisphaerota bacterium
CCGTAGTCCCATGTCAACCTTGTCCGCGTATAATTAACCGTCCCGGTCTGGCAGTTGGCGCTATAGATAAACGCCCCCACCGCCCGTTCCTCTTCACCCACCATACTTGTCCCCAGATCAACCACGCCACCGGGTGCTTTGTTAATTGCCCCGTCGGCATCGGTCAGATAAGCGTGTTGCCAATGGTTCGATGTCGGCGCCTTAAATTTGATAAAGACCCAGGCCGCATCGTGGTTGAGATCGTTGCGCCATGAGTTCTCCCAACTCAAATCAAAGGCCACCTCTACCGTCTTGGCCCAGGTCTGCTGATTGCGCAGCTCGACATTCTGCACCTGCACATAGTTCGCCACTGCTGGCAATGCCAGCGCCAGAGCAACCATTACTCCCATAATCTCTCTACGTTTCATTATGCTTACTCCCTGAATTAGCAATTACCTGATCTTTAAAATAGTTCCGCGAAGCATTTTCTCCATTAGCACTTGATCCTCACTCCAATCGTAACCGTCAAAATACCCTCCGCCGAACCACGCTTCATCTCCCGTAACAATAAAGTCGGATGGCATAGTAGTAAACCACACCCACTCCGACTCATCTGTCCCATAGTTGTTGGTGGCACGTATCCGGTAGGCGTAGGTCGTGGCTGGTGCCAAACCGTCAATGCGCTGACGATAGGGGTTGGGCACTTCCAGTGTTCCGGCCACAGTGCGCACACCCATGTCGATCGTAGCAAATGTGCTTGGTACCACCCCGCTGTCGGTGGCTCCCCACTCGAGCCAGATCTGTGCCTCAATCCCCGCTGTCAGCTCCACATGCAAGCCTGCCGTGGTGATTCCCACCCCGGCACCGGGTCCGGTCGATACCAGTGGCGATGCCGGTATCTGAAAAAACGAGCTCTCGGGTGCCCAGCCACTCTCGCCCGCGCTGTTGCTGGCAAAAAAACGGTAATAGTAATCTGCCCCCGACTGAACCGCCAGTGTGTGCGACAGCAGTGTAAACAGCTCGGCCGAGGCAAATACGTGGACACCGGCCCCGGGTGCTGCTGCCCAGGCCTGCACATCCTTACCACCATCCTCTTGCGCCCAATATACGCTTACTGTGGCTGCTACCGATCCCGTCGCCACCAAAATCCCGTTTAGCGTAGCCGAGGCACTGTTAACCGCTGTCGCCCCCATCGCATTATTCACTTGAGGGTGATCCGCAGCCCCCAAACCGCGTGATGCGTGAAATCCGTCGTAATATCCCCCACCGAACCACGCCTCAGCCCCAGTAGCCACCGGGACACCAAATAGAAACAACCCGCTTGCCAGAATCGACCACACCATCATGGAAAACAACTGTTTCATAGCGTTTACTCCTTTACTGCAAGTGATAATGAAAGCAAAAAGCTCAATGCTAACCTCTTCGACTTTATAAAGCCACAAAAGCCACAAAAGCCAACTTTCATTAAATACTAAGAGATGTAATATACTGCCATTTTATAACATTACCCCCACGCATGTCAACCCACTAAGTGACCCTAAAAACACTTAACGAATGGAGAAGGGTGAAGGGTGACAAAAAATGAAACGAAACCACCTCGATCCTTCATGGTTTCACAGAAAATCTGTTCTTTGTCGTGAGCTTTGTCGTGAGCTTTGTTGACTGTATCATTGAGCACTTACCGGGGACAGAGAAGCAATATCCCCCTTTTAACCACTCCTTTACGTCCACTCCGTGGTCGCAAACCCATAGCCCCCGCCACCAGCCAGCTCCACTATTTCTCTACCGCCACCTGCCCTGAAAGGGCGTGAAATCTGGCAAATCCCGATATTTTGGCGGTTTTCCCCCCATCTTACGGCAGATCAAAAAGGCCAAACTCCCTGCCCTGAAAGGGCTAAACATACCAGCTCGGGGCAAC
>JAAYNR010000173.1 GCA_012520735.1 Lentisphaerota bacterium
CAGCGTTTTTATTAAAACTGCGGGAGTCCATGAGAGTGCCAGAGATATTAAGGGAACAAGATTTCTATGCTGTACAACATTTGGTTATGGCTGTAAGCAGTTTTAGTATAACAGTTGACTGTTTGTGAAGTGTAGGCAATAATTAGTTTTTTATCTCTCTGGAGGGTTTTATGGATCGTATTCTCGTTGGCAAAGGTGAAGGTCAGGTAGAGTTGCTGGGACGCTTCGGTAATCGCCATGGTTTGGTGGCAGGGGCTACCGGCACTGGCAAAACAGTTACTTTGATGGTTTTGGCCGAAGGTTTCTCCCGTATGGGTGTCCCGGTCTTTATGGCCGATGTCAAAGGCGATGTAGCCGGTTTGGCGGTAGCCGGTAACTCTAATGAGAAGCTGTTGCAGCGTGTTGAGAAAATTGGCATTGAGGGGTATAAAAACGAGCCTAACCCAGTCATCTTCTGGGATGTCTTTGGACAGGCAGGTCACCCTTTGCGCACAACAGTTAGTGAAATCGGCCCCACACTGTTGGCACGTATGCTGGAGTTGAGTGATGTGCAAGCGGGTGTGCTTGAAATAGCCTTTAAACTCGCCGATGACGACGGTCTTCTTTTGCTCGATGCCGACGACCTCCGCGCTCTCCTCACATATGTAGCCGATAACCGAGCCGATATCTCTAAAAAATATGGATTAGTGAGTACGCAATCTGTCGCCGCTATCCAACGCGCTATGCTCGGCTTGGAACGTGAGGGTGGAGCGTCGTTTCTGGGTGAACCTGCTCTCGATCTTAATGACCTGATGCGAACCGACCTCAGCGGACGTGGCATTATCAATGTGCTGGCTGCCGACCGCCTCTATCTTAAGCCGCGCCTTTTCTCGAGCTTCCTCCTTTGGCTCCTCTCACAGCTCTACGAGAACCTCCCTGAGGTCGGCGATCTCGACCGCCCTAAACTCGCCTTTTTCTTTGATGAAGCCCACCTCCTCTTTAATGGTGCGCCGCCCGCACTGCGCCAACGGGTAGAACAGGTAGTACGCCTGATCCGCTCTAAGGGTGTCGGAGTATATTTCTGTTCGCAATTCCCCGATGATATCCCCACTGAAATTCTCGGTCAGCTCGGTAATCGTGTGCAACACGCCTTACGCGCTTTTACCCCGCGCGATCAGAAGGCAGTTAAAACAGCAGCCGAGACCTTTGTCCCTAACCCGAACCTGAATGTCAGGGAGACTCTGCAACAACTAGGAGTGGGCGAAGCTCTGGTCTCTACCCTGCAGGATAAAGGTATCCCCATGCCAGTGCAGCATACCATGGTGGCACCGCCACGATGCCGCATGGGTGCTATCAGCGATGACGAACGAGCCTTGGTGATGTCGCGCAGTCCGGTAGGCGCCCGTTACGATACTGCTATCAATCGAGAGTCGGCTTTTGAGATACTCAACCGCCGTATTGAAGAGCAACAAAAAGAGACCGAAGCCGCACTGGAGGCCGCCGCTAAAGAGAAGGCAACCGCTGCCGAGCAAAAGGCGGCGGCTAAAAGCAGTGCCACTGCCGATAAAGAACGCAGTGCTGTAGGACGCTTCCTCTGGGGTAGCGGGCGACGTCAGGGTATGGTTGAATCTCTGGCCAAGCAAGCCACGCGTACTGCCAGCAGTGCTATAACACGGCAGATTATACGTGGCGTTTTAGGCGGGATCACCGGCTCTAAGAAAAAGTAAACCATTAGCACCGCTTGCCATAAAGGGTCTGTGGTGCTGCCCGGTCTATCTTCACCATCACAAGCTCACCCTTGGCCACTTGGCCGGTATTCTCAAATACCACAATTTTATTTTGTGGCGACCTACCCGACCAACGTGCCGGGTTTCGCAAGCTGGGGCCATCAGCCAATACCTCCACAGTGCGCCCTACCCACAGGTCGTTGAGCCGTTGGCCACGCCTATCCTGATCAGCCAGCAAAACCTGATTACGCCGCATCTTCTCTTCTTCGCTGACAGAATCCTCCATCTCAGCCGCTGGTGTCCCGGGACGTGGCGAATATTTAAAGATAAAGGCGTTATCAAACTCCGCCTCCTCCATCAGTGTACGCGTCTGCTCAAACTCCGCCTCGCTCTCACCAGGGAACCCCACAATAACATCGCTAGTGAGTGAAAAATCTGCACGTGCCGCCTTCAACCGCACCACAGCATTGAGATAGTCAGCTCGGGTATATCCGCGTCGCATCACCTTGAGAATACGATCCGATCCCGACTGTACCGGCAGGTGAAGATGTGGCGCAATCTGCGGTATATCGCGGACAGCACGGACAAGCTCATCGCTGCATCCTGAAGGGTGCGCCGACGTAAAGCGGATCCTCTCTATTCCCTCTACCCCCGCCACCGCCTCAAGCAGCCTCGGAAACGGCTCTGTGAAGTTTGTGCCTGCGCTGCCATCAAACCACACGCGGTTGGTGCGTCCGTAGTTCATTACCGACTGCCCCAGCAAAGTTACCTCACGAATCCCCGCAGCCGCCAAGGTCCGCACCTCTTCCAACACCTCCAACGCTGCCCGACTATGTTCCGGCCCCCGCACATCGGGGACAATGCAGTAGGCACAGCGCCGGTTACAGCCAAGCAAAATAGTCACAAACGCCGCGTGACCGCCATCAAGATGCGCATGAGGCACATCCACTATTTCACCTGCCTCACCAATTTCAGCTATCCCTCTCTCCCCTGCCGCTATCCGCGCTAATATGCCCGGTATGCTGCCATGCCGCCGTGCACCGACAATAAAGCCAAGTTTCGGTATCCGCTCAAAAATACCTTCACCCAAACGTTGCGCCATACACCCCATAATCCCTACCACCAGTGGCTGCTCACGTTTGGCAGCACAGAGCAACCCCGCTTTGCCCAGAGCTTTATCCTCAGCTTTGCCCCGCACACTGCAGGTGTTGATGATCACCACGTCGGCATCGTTCTCATTATCGGCTCTAGTATGACCAACCGCGTCAAGTAGTGCTGCCACACTCTCTGAGTCGTTAACATTCATCTGGCAGCCGTATGTGTGAAATAGATATCTCATTTTTATTCTGTGATAACCTTTTTTTTCTGTTCACCCTGCTGTACCGGAACAGACGATCCCGACACTCCGTCAACAATGCGTGAAATGATACCGCGATAGTTCCAGGCTGGATCATCAAGTGGACCAGTCACCTTGAACTCCATCAGCAGGCGATCAAACGGCGCAGTGATGATGCGCGATGTTAACCCCGCGAAAGAACCGCGCCTGAAAATATTCACCCTCGCTGTCGCCTCCAGCATATCCAGCTCCATGTTGTACTTCCCTTTACCGGAGATGCTGAAAAAGCTCCCCTCCAGCAAAAAGTCATCTATATGAAATATACCATTTTTCATGCGAAATACCAGTGAAGCGTCAGACTGATTTACCAGCGTCTCAACCCCCGGAACATTGCGTGCCAGAAAATCGGTAAACCCGGCAAACAGAGGAACACGTGCAATGACACTGTCTTTTAAGGTTATCTTACCGCCTCCCTTTAATGAATGGATCACATTAGAGACCAGATTACCGCTGAGAGCAACCTCACCAGCCATACGACCCTGCCAGCTATTGGTACGACTAAATGGCGCGGCTAGGTCGTTAAAATACGCGTTGGAAAACACTGCCGAAGTCTCAAATGGTATACTTACCAAGCTCTCCGTAAGGTCCATCTTGAAATTACCCCCCAACCGACCTCCGCTCTTAAACCCTGCATCGACCTGATCAAATAACACCATCAGGTTGTCGCGTATGCTCATCTTAGCGGTGGCATCTACCAATGGCAGCCCATATATAGTCACATCCGGTGTCTTAATAGTACCATCCAGATTACTGGGCACATCACTATCCCACTCATCACCAACTACCCCCCGTATCGTCAGCTCAGGTATGCCACGAACCTCGATATGCTCCAGTTCACCAGTATGCAAAACTTCAATCATCTCAAACAGGTTTGTTGCCAGCATCGCCGATTTTGCCACTATGTGGAGCTCATCACCCTCTTCATTGTAAATAATAGTCCCCTCGGCATTACCCGCAGGTGTCGTCCCCCGTAAAGGGTCTATCACTACACGCCAGATACCTCTATCAACCTGATTCTCCGCACTGATACCACAGAGAACATCATCAACTGGAAGACCACGCCATGAGAGCCCCTGACCAATAATGTTGAACTTATAGGTTTCAAGCTGCGGCATTATCGAAATATCACAATCTATCTTTAGTGGTATTGTCGGCGAAGTAATGTTGTCGCAGTAATGGAGTACCGTCTGGTCGTTAATTAACACCAGCACCGGCCTGATATATTGCTGCGACGCATACCCCCCCAGCTTCAGCGACACTTCTGTTGCCAGAGGATCCATACTGAAACTGCCGACAACATACTCTCCCCCCGGCCACTCAGCTCGGCAATTATCAAAGTAGATCATATTCTCTTTATATGCGAGATCTGCCAACACCTTCTCTGGCTTAATCCCGACAAATTGCGGCTCTTCAAGAGCTATGCTGACACGCGTTATATGGATATGGCTCAACAAGTCGCCAAAAGCCTCCCCTTGCGTCGATGGCAAAGCGCCCGGTTCAAAGCTCGCGTCAGGTCTGATGACACGTACCCCGTCGATCCACTCAACCCAAGTTTTACCCGGCCTGATAGCCATATCCATGTAGATCGCATCAGCACGAACAAAAAGGTCGTTGGTGGTCAGGTTCATCCTAAACTGCACATCGCCTAAAGCCAAGCCCTGCTTAAACCCCAGTGAGGCCGTTTGTACACTCAAAATTGCTGATGGAGTCGAGAGCCGCTCCACAATCCGATCTATCACCCACGCTGGCAAAGGTACCTGCGTAATGCAGAGCAACACCACAAAGGCGGCAAGCAGAAAAACTGCCGTTGTAAGTGTAACCCGCACAAACCATGAAAAATATCTGATAAACCGTGACATAAATGAGAGACAGTATAATAAATTACCCTCAATACTTACAGGGCAAATTTTACCCTTGTGCCAATCTCTATGTAATTATACACTGTTTTATAGGTTTAACGTGTAATCAGGAAATGCCATGACAAGAAACCGCCTTACAACAATTATTGTAACTGTAACCTCTCTATGTATGTCGGCCACTCTGGCAACGGCCCAGACTAAAGAAAAAAAAATTGTCGACGTCCCACCAGCCGATAAACTCGACCCACTCACCCTGCAATGGGCTGTGCGTGCCTCAGTTGCCCAAGGTGTCGCCTGGCTCACCAACCGTGCCGCTGCCGATGATAACGGCTGGATCGTGCCACCAAATCGCACCAGCCGTGTTGTCGGCCATACTAACAGAGTATACCGCTACTCCGAGCAACCCACGCCACTATATGAATACGAGAATTACACCGTCTACAAACGCCTCCCCGGTGCCGATTCCCAGTCTGCCCGTACCCTCAAACCCGTCACCATGCGCCGGGTCAAGCGGATTATCGACCCCACCGGTGGCCCCACACGCTTGGTTCACGACCCCAACGGCCCGATAGTCAGGGAGGTACGTGTCCCTATTTACGAACGGACCGGCCCCGACAGTTGGCCCTATGGTCGTGTCGGCCTCAATGCCATGTCACTGTACGCCCTCCTCAAGGCTGGTGTCTCCGATGAAGAACCGGAGATGTTTAATCTCGCCTATGGTTTGTCAACTTTTGTCGAAGATTTCGGTGTCCCCGACACCACCTGGGATACTGCCTGGCTGACAGCCGCACTCTCTCTCTGGCCCGACGAAAGTGCTAAAAAAGCGGCTCGCGCCTGTGCCTCAAAATTGCTCGATGGCCAAATCCTCGACCCCCCGGCTCGTGGACTCTGGGGACCGGCCTGTGTAAATGTCCCGCTGCTGGCCGCCGCTTATATCCACGAACAGAACCTCTCCGACCTCCAAACCAAAGCCAAACTCTTTGCACAGAAAAAATCGACCAGTAAACCGCGCCTTGATGCCGCCATCAACGCTGAAAACGACCTGCTCCACTTCCAGACCGACATGAAGCGTATCGCCACTCTGGCCATGGCTTTCGATCAAATAGACAGTTTCTCAATCCGTCTCGGTGATGCTAACTCCGCCGAGGTAATCATCGGCGGCTTGCCGCACTATATTTTTAACCAGAATAGCGCCGACCTCGAAAGCACCGCTCTGGCTCTCTTCGCCTTACGGATCGCCTCAGAGACCGGTACACTCCCCACTGAGACATGGCGCCCCAAAATGGATGGGGCTGTCGGTGTGCCGCCTGCTGAAAAGACCGAAGCCATCCTGGCCCGCACCGCCAATGCCATCAAAAACCTCCAGCTACGGACCGGCGACTGGACCGAATCAAACATCCACCAGCCGGTAACCGCTTTCGACAAAATGGCTCAGATGATCCCCGGTGTCCCTGTTAATGCCGGTTCCTTCGGCAAACTCTTCTCAGCACAAACTCAACTTGCCACCCTCCAAGGCTACGCCTCACTAGCCAATATCGGGCAAATCGTCGGCTTTGAGCGGGCACTGGGCCGCTTCCGTGGCAATTTCGGTGCCGGTCTGGTTGCCGCCCGTAAAGCCATCACAGCTCTCCCCGACCGCACCTCAAACAAAGATGTCGGTGGCCGCGCTATCCCCACAGAAGCCTATTTTTT
This sequence comes from Lentisphaerota bacterium, assembly GCA_012520735.1. Taxonomy (GTDB): domain Bacteria; phylum Verrucomicrobiota; class Kiritimatiellia; order RFP12; family JAAYNR01; genus JAAYNR01. The sequence continues at coordinate 6,654 of JAAYNR010000173.1, forward strand.
CGCCGGAGCCGCCTGTGATGCTCCCGGCACTCGGCGCCGTGAGGAGTTTAACTCCTGGATGCGCATGGCCTATGAGCTCGCCTCTACCCAACACACTAACGGTAGCTGGACGGCACAAGCCAACTCATGGCTCTTCCCTACCAGTTTCAAAGCCCGTATGGATGCACTCCCTAAACTGGACCGCTCAAAGCCTGCTCAAATCATGGATCGCAGTGCTGCACACGTCCGGGCTAACTGGACAAACCCCGGCTCTGTCAATGCCTACTACGCCCCCGATCGTCAGGTAATTATGACCGCACAGGCACTTCTCTCTCTCACCAGCGGTGCCCACCCGATGTTTCTCTCTGCTTCTCTCAGCGATAAGCCAATCAACTCAACCATGCCTGATGTAGTCTTGCGCGAACTATCCGCTTCTACTAAAGTCGACTGGCTCTACGCCCGCGCCGACCTCACTAAAGACGACCTCCTCCTCGACATCTCTGCTCCAGCCATGTTTCTTAACGGCACTGCCGATAAACTGAGCGACCCCGACACCCGCAAACGCCTCTCCGAGTATGTCCGCTCGGGTGGTATCGTCATCGCTTTTGCTAATACCATCTCCGATGCCGAACTTTCACTCATCAAGGCTCTGCCCGATTTAATGATCGCAAGCTGTGAAGAACAAGGCCAACTCCGCAATATCGCCGAAGACAACGCCCTCCTCGGCGAACTCGCCGGTCGCCTGCGCCGCCCTCTTAATGCCGTAATACGCGGCAACGGCCGCTTGGCCGCGCTCTTCCTACAACTCGCTGAACGCGGCATCCCCAATGAGAGTGTCTTTACCCCCTCCGAAGCTGCTAAAATTATCACTGTTGTATTGGAGCGCAGCCTCGACAGCTCACTCCTCTCTCCCGCTTATGCCCACAAACTTGACGACCTCGGCAACCCCCTCGAACTGCTGCAAACATCGCTGCAACTGCTCAAGGCTCCCCCTCAAAAACTTGAACCACCACCACCCGCTGATCCACCGCCGGCAGCAGCAACACCACCTGCCAAACAAACTACACCGGCACCTAAAGCTGCTGTCACACCACGCCCACCATCACCGCCACCACCACCGCCGACACCCCGACCACCTGCGGCTGATGAAGTTTGGTAAATAGACTGGCCACTCCTCTCCTCCCCGATATCAGAGGTGCTGGCCAGATAACTCTCTACCACCAACACACACTCATGAGCAGGCCAATCTTAACCAGACTCTTCACACCCACAGTTGCCAGATGCTCGGCCTGTGACCGTCCCCTGCCACCCCATATCACTGTATGCCCCTATTGCGGCGAACCCCTTCCACAGTCGCAGTGGCAACCTCTCGCTGAAGCCCTGCTGACAATCGCTGTTATTACCCTCTTCCTCTCGCTCTACATCATCTGGCCACTCACTATCCCACCCGTCACTATAACGCCACTCCATGGCCTTACACTCTCTCTTGCAGTAACACTCCTTTTAACCCCTTTCAAATGGCCGAGCCTACCACCCGCCTCAACCACCGCACGTCTGTCAATCATCATCAGACACCTTAAACACTGCTTCGGGTTTGCCCTTCTGGCCACTTTTGCCATCATAATGGTCAAACAAAAATGCCACTTACTCCCTATAACACTCTGCTGCCTCTCAAGTAGTGCTGCCGCTATTATCACCTCGCCCGAGTCACGGCGCGGTTTTCTCGCAGGCCTGCTTATCGCAATCCCCCTCTGACATACCCTGCCACTCCCTTTCTCACCTTCACACTGTGCGAATATGTGACAATGATGCCCGATAGGGTCGTCCACACACCAACTTACCTCCCTCCACAAACCCCTCCTCGCGCCCTGTTAACTCCTCTATCAGTCTCCCCCGCCACTCAGCCAACTTCTGTGGCTCCGCCGCCGCCAGATCATACAGCTCCTGCGGATCACTCTTCAGGTTAAATAACTGCTCTATACCATCATTACTCAACCAGATATATTTCCACTCCCCATCTGTCAGCCACTGCATCGCCTGTCCCAACGCTCCGTGTTCGCCGTGAATATACGACTTAAAGCCATCACGCTCACCCTGCATCGCCCGTACCAGACTCTCACCCTCCACCACTTCCGGTATCGGCAAACCGGCCAAATCCAGCAGTGTCGGCATAAGATCACGCAGCTCCGCCGGCACACCCGATACATTACCCATCGGGATTCCCGGCCCACGAAACACGAGCGGTATCTTGGCTGAGCCTTCATAAGCCACCCCTTTGCGGTATAAGTCGTGATCCCCCAGCATCTCTCCATGATCCGATGTAAAGCAGAATATCGTCTCGCCCAACAAACCATAGTCGATTATCGCCTCGCGCAATCTGTTAAGCTGATGATCAATGTGGGTCATGCTGCCATAGTAACCGGCTTGCGCCCGATGCTGTTTCTGCGGCGTTAACCGACCACTGAAAAGATCCGACCGCTGCGGTGTATGGTGACTGCTGAACTGCTCGCTCCAGGCTCCACATGGCGGAGGCGGCAACTCTTTATCAAGATACTGCTCTAAAGCCCAGGCCGGTGGATCAAGCGGTGGGTGAGGTCGGTGATAAGAGAGGTAGAGGAAAAAGGGTTTACGCGTATCACGCCGCCGTAAAAAGTCGACCGCCTGTGTCGTTATGTAGTTAGTCCGATGCAGCTCCTCCGCTTTGTCCCAAGGCCGCACCACAAAGCCGTTACAGTTCAGCCCATGATCAAAATAGTCTGCCGTGGGGTTACCACTCTTCTCGCGTAACCACTGAATATAATCGTCATTAAGCTCCAGCCGTACGCCGCCCCGTGCACGCGACGCATGAAGATAACCATCATGCAGAATCACATTTTGAAAACCACACTGCGACCGCTCCGGAAAAACATGCATCTTACCTATCGCCTGAGTCTGATAACCATGCCGCGTAAACTCATCAGCCAGATAAGTCTCATAATTCCACGTTACACTATCTTCATAACTCACACGCCCATGGCTCCGTTGCGACAAACCCGTCATCAATGCCGCACGGGCTGAAATACACGAAGGAGTCGCCGAATACGCCGCCGTAAAACGTGTCCCATACAGGCACATATCATCAAGATAGGGCGTCTCAACTGCCGGATGCCCCGCCGCGCCCAGGCAATCCCCACGCCACTGATCTGCGCATATCAACACAATATTCGGACGTTTTTGCTCGCTCATTACTCCCCCATTTTAAGGTTAAATTTTACAGCGCCAATCCCGATAAATCAAGGATGTGCCGCAATTATACACAAATTACACATTTGTTTGCCACCTTTTACAAAATAGGTTATAGTATGGGGAATTTTTTGAGCAGCAAGCGGCTTTATTGCCGTAATTTTATGGAGCATAACAATGGCACAAGCAGTAATTTTTCCAAAACTGGGACAGACCGCCGAAGAGGGCGCAATTGTAAAATGGCATAAGCGCGAAGGCGATGCCGTAACCAAGGGCGATATCCTCTTTGAGATTGAGACCGATAAAGCCAACCTTGAAGTCGAATCGTTTTTCGAAGGCAAGTTGCTTAAAGTCTACATCGCCGAAGGTATCACTGTCCCCGTAAATACCGTCGTTGGCTATGTCGGCGAAGAGGGTGAAGCCGTCCCTGACCAGCCCCCACCACCGGCCGCCACCGCTGCGCCAACTCCTGCCGCTGCCCCGGCACCAGTTCCCGCTGCCGCCGTAGCCGCAGCCAATGCCATTGCTAAGGCCACACCAGCCGTCAAGCCCGCTGCTCCTGCCGCTGCTGCCCCGGCACCGGTTCCCGCTGCCCCGGCAGCTCCGGCAGCTCCGGCTCGCCTTATCATATCACCACGCGCTAAAGCACTGGCCCGTGACAAAGCCATTAATCCCGCCCCTGTCAACGGTAGTGGCCCCAACGGTCGTATCACCGAAAAAGACATCATCGCCTACCTCAACAGCCATAACTACAGCACCATCAAAATCACCCCCGCTGCCAAACGTCTAGCCCAAGAGTCGGCTATCGATATTCTTACTCTCCGCGGCTCCGGTGATGCCGGTCGCATTATGGTCGAAGATGTCGAACGCGCCGTCCGCTGCCAGCCCGTAGCACTGCCAAGAATGCGCCAGGTCATTGCCCGCCGCCTCACAGAGTCAAAGCAGACTATCCCCCACTTCTATGTCACCGTCACCGCCGATATCACCGACCTCATGGCTCTGCGCAGCTCGCTCAAAGCCAGTGGCACTAACTACAGCGTAAACGACTTCATCCTCGAGGCCGTTGTCCTCTCTCTCGAAGAGTTCCCTGTTGTAAACTCCAACACCAACGGCACACATATCACCTGGCGAGGTGATGTCGACCTCGGTGTCGCGGTCAGTATCCCCAACGGCTTGGTTGTCCCCGTTGTCCGTGCCGCCCAAACACTCAGCATGGCCGAACTTCGCGACCAAGTCCGCGCTCTGGCCGAAAAAGCACGTTCCGGTAAACTCTCCCCCGACGAGATGAGTGGCAGCAGCTTCACCGTCTCTAATATGGGGATGCTCAATGTCGACGAATTCTCCGCCATTATTAACCCCGGTGAAGCTGGCATCCTTGCTGTCGCCAGTGCTCGCCCCGTGCCTGCCGTTGTTAATGGTGAAATCCGCATCCGCACCCGCATGGCCATGACCCTCTCAGCCGACCACCGTATTGTCGACGGTGCCACCGCCGCTGAATTCGCCAACGCCATCCGCACCAAGCTCGAAAACATCGAGCTCTGGAAAAGCCTCGCTTAACCCCACCTCGCCCTGAAGATCGCCGCCCCCGGCGGGGCACTCACCTCGCCAAGCTGCGGTGTGCCAAAGGCACCACCGCAGTAGGGCGTGTCTCTCCGAGACCGCCGTCGTCAGCAGCGGCGTTAACGCCGCTGCGTAAGTGGCAAGAAGCAATATTCCCCTTTTAACCACTCCTTTGCGTCCACTCCGTGGTCGCAAAAAACAAAACCATCGCCACCAGCCCGCTCCACTACCTCTCTACCCTTCCCTGCCCTAAAAGGGCTAAACATACCAGCCCGTGGCGTTGCCATGGTATTACGGCACATAATGAATTTAGCCCTGTAGGGGCATAACATAACCCAGCTCGCTCTTCTATCAAG
>JAAYNR010000037.1 GCA_012520735.1 Lentisphaerota bacterium
GAGGCCGTAACCCGCTACGCCTGGTTTAAAGACGACGCAAACAACGAGTTGCCGACCATTAACTACCCCGCCACTATCACATACATCCGCGACACTACCGATCTCATAGCCCGCGCCATACCCACTATTTCAGTCCCCACCTGGGGCGATGCGCAGCCTGCCGATATTCGTGCCCACAATATCAATGATGACTCGTCGGCCACCATTGGCATTCACAAACTCGAAATAAGTGTCACCCCTAATCTCGACCTCGCCACCAATGATCAGAGCCGTGTCCTTATCCGTGACACAGGCTCTTTTTCATTGACCTTAACCGCCATTGATAACGCCGGAAATAGCGATACCGACACTTGCGCGCTCACTGTCGTAAATGGTGCCACAGGCCTTACCACCGTCTGGACCGGCAATGGCGACGGTAACGACTGGCACGATAATGATAATTGGAGCAACTACGCCCCCAGTCCTGATGCTACAGCCTGGATCACCAACAGCGGTGCCGCCGTAACGCTTAAAAGCTCCTCCCCCCTGCTCCACTCTCTAGTCATCAGCAATAACGCTACCCTCACCTTTAAAAATTGGCAGACTAAATTAACAGCCACCACCATGACCATCGGCCATAAGGGGAAACTCTCCTGCATCGGCCCATTCCGCAACAATGAGATGTCCAACCGGGTCTGGGTCGCTGCCCATAACTTCACTCTTGCAAGCGGTGGCACCATCGACCTTGTTGGCAAAGGCTATGCCGGCGGCCTCCCCTTCGAAGATGGCCACGGCCCCGGCGGTGGCAAGACCGGCGGCACCGGTGCCGCTGCTGCCAGCCACGGCGGCTTGGGTGGCATCGGCTATAGCAAAGAGAAAAATGGCCCGCTATATGGCAACGCCCGAGAACCGTTGGCTCCCGGCAGTGGTGGGGGCGGTGGCGGTGCATCCAATGGATTTGGCCCGGGCAGTGATGGCGGTGGCGCCGTGTTGATTGAAGCTTCCGGTTCTGTAGTAATTGACGGCGCTATAATGGCCAACGCCACGCATGTTGCCGCCAGCACCCGCGGTGGTGGTGCCTCCGGCGGCAGTGTCTATATCGTTTGTAGCACCTTTAGCGGCGCCGACGGCACTATCAGTGCCAGCGGTGGCAACGCCCCCTTTTGGGGTGGTGGCGGGGGCGGTGGGCGCATCGCCATCGTGCCCACAAACATGATTGCACAAGCGACACTACCACCCCACCGTGTGACATTCGCCGCGCACCGCGGCCTCTGCACCCAAGCCCGCGCCCGTGACGGCGCGCTTGGCTCTCTCTATCTCCCCGGCACCGCACTGATCGATGGCCCTTTTATGCCACACACCGGTGTGATTGATATTCCTGACTGGGAGAGTTGGAGTGTCGACTCTCTGGCAGTCTCCGGCTGGCTGCAAATCAGTAACTCAACCCCCTTCTTTGAACTGGAGGTCGCCCATGACTTCACCATTGACGGTGCCAATGCCCACTGGGAACTGCAATGGCCTCGCATCACTGTTGGCGGTAACATGGTCATCACCAACGGCGGACAACTATCCCTGGCATGCGCTGTCTCAAATGCCGTCACTCATGCCGCCTACGGCGCATTGATCGACGTTGCTCATAATCTCACGATCGCCGCCGGCGCATGGCTCAGACCGCAGTCGGCCGGCTTTGACGGCAATTCGCTCCACATCTGCGCCAGCAATCTCTACGTCCTCGCCAGCGGCGGCATCAACGCCGATAATCTGGGCTTCATGTACGGCTATAACGCCGCAGGCTACGACCCGCACGGTTACGGCCCCGGACACGGCTATGCCGCCGGTTCCAGCGGCAGCGGCGCCGGCTATGGTGGACGCGGCGGTCGCTCGGCATACACCGAGCTGCGCGGCGATATTTATGGCAGCGACATCCTCCCCGATCTCCCCGGCAGTGGCGGTGGCGCACATCTTTTGGGAGTGAACTCCAGAGGCGGTAGCGGTGGCGGCTTTATCTGGATTAATGTTCAGGACAAGGCGTTGATCGATGGTTCCTTAACCGCCAACGGCCAGAAAGGGATCCGTAATGGTGGTGGTAGCGGTGGCGCCATCCACCTCCACTGTCGCGACTTCTCTGGTGGTCTAAGCGGTATTCTCAGCGCCAAAGGCGGCGACACTTATGACACTACTTACAATGGTGGCGGTGGCGGCGGACGCATCGCCATCTGGAGCGGTCAGCCATACTTCCCCGCCATCTCAAAGAGTCGCCTAGTCATAAGCGAGGTCGCACCCGACTCCTTTAGCGGCACCGTCTCCGTCAAAGAGGGCCTCAGCTACCCCAGCGAGACCCACTACAGCGAACCCGGCACCATCCGCTTTATCCACGTCAAACACCCTGCCGGCACTATGGTGCTGGTACGGTAAGGCTTTGACAAAATATCGTTTTTATACCATTATGGTACCAGTTTTTTTAGAAAGGTTTAAACAAAATGGCAACGCTGGTTATAAAAAATATCCCCGAACACACAGCTTCACCAGCAAATTTTCTTAAATTATGACAAAGCCTCCGCTAACACCACCCAACATCATCTTCATCATGGCCGATGACCACGCGGCGCACGCCATGGGCTGCTATGGCAGCCGCATCAATAAAACGCCCAACCTCGACCGCATCGCCAACGGCGGTGTCAGGTTTGACAATTGTTTCTGTACCAACTCCATCTGCACCCCCAGCCGCGCCGCAATCCTGACCGGCACCTATAACCACATCAATGGGGCCACCACGCTCTCCACCCCGCTCGATAATCGCCTTACCACTTACCCCAAGCTGTTGCAGGCCGCAGGCTACCAGACCGCCATTTTCGGCAAGTGGCACCTCGGCGAGGGTCCCGAACATTGCCCGACCGGTTTCGACGACTGGGCCGTTCTCCCCGGCCAGGGGCGCTACCACAACCCTGAGTTTATTTTCAATGGCCCGAACGGCGGCACCCGGCAAACCTGTCGCGGTTATGTCACTGACCTGATCACAGATATGAGCCTCAACTGGCTCGATAAACGTGATGCCAGCCGCCCCTTCTGTATGATGGTCCACCACAAGGCGCCGCACCGTCCCTGGTATCCCGATGAGAAGCACGCCCACCTCTACCTGAATGAGGATATCCCCGAGCCGCCAACCTTGCATGACGATTACGTCGGTCGCGCCGCCGCCGCGCGTGAGGCCAAAATGCGTCTCGACAAAAATATGACCGTTACCGATCTCAAATGCGAGATTCCCCATGAGCTGCCGGAGCGGGAGCTGCGTAGTTGGGTTTATCAGAAGTATATCAAGGAGTATCTGCGCGTTATCGCCAGTATCGACGATAATGTCGGACGCCTGCTCGATTTCCTTGATGAGCATAACCTGGCCGAAAACACCATGGTGATCTACACCTCTGATCAAGGCTTTTTCCTCGGTGATCATGGCTGGTACGACAAGCGGTTCATGTATGAGGAGTCGCTCCGTATGCCCTTCATATTGCGCTACCCTGCCATGGCCAAACCCGGCTCGGTCAATGCCGACATGATCCTTAATGTCGACTTTGCCCCGCTGTTTCTCGACCTGGCCAGGATCGCCACCCCGCCGGAAATGCAAGGGCACAGCTTCTTGTCGCTGTTGCGTGGCGAGACCCCGTCCGGCTGGCGTCAATCAATGTACTACCGCTATTGGATGCACGGCGACTCCTGCCACAACGTCCATGCCCATTACGGAGTACGCACTCACCGCTATAAACTCATCCACTACTATGGCGACGGTCTCGGCCTGCCCGGCACCTCCACTACACTTACTCCAC
>JAAYNR010000081.1 GCA_012520735.1 Lentisphaerota bacterium
CGCTTTTGAGGGTGTTTAGAAGGGGAGGCAATCGTTGCAGACAGGGTCGGTGTATTCGGGGATAATCTCGATGCCGGCTGCCCACTGAATGCCACGTTTGGCGATTTCAAATGCTTGAGGGACATCCCAATCGGTGGCGACGTGTCCGAGTGAGGTGTAGAAGACACGTCCTTTACCCCACATCCGTTTCCAAACGACGGGCATTTTGGTGTCTTTAATCCAGGTGTAGCCCTGATGTTCACCGCTGAAAGTTGTCCAGGCGAGAACTTCATTACCGGGGTCGGTGTGCATATAATATTGCTCAGAGTGCATCCAGAACGGAGCAAGATCGCTGGTGATGGGGTCGACAGGGTCGAGATCATCAACCATATAGTCAATTACGCCACCGGGGTGGGCTACCCACTGACCGCCAGTCATGAACTGGTATTCGGTGTTATTGCGGAAAGCATCGCACATACCGCCATGCCAGCCAGCGAGGTTAACACCGCTGCGTACAGCATCAATGAGGCCCTTGCTCTGTTCACCGGAGATTTCGCCCATTGTCCAGAGCGGGACGATAAGCTTGAGGTCTGTCATGATTTTAGGGTCGGTGTAGGCATCAAGGGTATCGCTGACAACTACCTGAAAACCACGTTTTTTTAGCCATGGGACGAGTCGGTCAGAGAACGGGAACGGTTCATGTCCGGCCCAGCCGCCACGGACTACAAGTACCTTGCCGAGATGGGTTACACGCTCTGCTTTGCTTTTTGTTGTTGTTGCTTTGGCTTTTACCTTGGCCATTTTAAGACTCCTTGGCTGTTTTTTGTGTGCAGGGTTAACTCTGAAGGGATCTCCTTCAAGAGTGAGGTGATAGTTTCGGCAGTTTTGCCGATATAGTAAAGTACAATCTGTTAAAAAAGAGCTACTATATTCAGCGCAGTATGATTATGCTGCCGGGTGGGGGTAAATCGACCCACATAAAAGTCCCTTCCGCGCCATTATAGGTGCCGTCGGTACCGGCATTGACCTGCCAGTTGCCGCTGAAGCCGCTGCGGCTGTAAGTCGCCACGGCGATGCGCCCGCCGCCGCCGCTGGCGCCGGAACCAGAGGAGACGCCGTTGCCGCCGTTGGCGCACAAGAGACCGCTGCCGCTGAGTTTGCGCGCCTTCAGGTAGATGCCGCCGCCCGCACCGCCGGCGCTGCCGTTATTAGTGCCGCTCTTACGGCCATTGGCGCGCATTGTGCCGTTAAGGGTGATATAGCGCGACGACTCGATACGGATCAGCCCGCCGCCCGAGCCGCCGGTGGCGGTATAAGTAGCGGCATTGCCGCGACCGCCGCCGCTGCCGGGGAAGGCCGGGGCGTTGGAGACGCCGTAAATCGCGCCGCCGTATGTGGCGTTGCCGCCGCGGCCGCCATAACCGCCGCCGCCGCTATAGGTGCTGGTGCCGCTGCCGCCGCCATAGCCGTAGCCCGCGATGCGGCTGCCACCACCGCCGGCAAAGCCGTATTGGTTGGCGTCAAAGCCGCCGCTGGCGGCGATGGTGAGGTCGGCTACCCGGAATAGCGGCGAGCCGCCGTTGGTCGGGTGTGAGATCGGCTTGATCCAACTGCCGCTGTAGATATGGGTGGTACCGACTACTTCGACCACCGAGCCGTGTGCCATGGTGGCGTTGGTGGGGCCGGCAAAGACGGAAAGTGTGCCGCTGTTGGTCAATATCAGGTCACCGCCGACATAGAGGGCGTTTGTCGATGTGCTGTGGCAGATGAAGTCGACGAATTGTCCGCCTTTATCAACCCAGAAAGATCCGTTATCGAAGATCGCGCCGCCGCCGAGATCGAGCGAACCGTTGCTGTCAACAGTCAATGTGTTGGTAACCGTGAGCTTAAAACCTTCACCGGTGAAGCGGGCTTGTTGGTTTTTAACCAGCAGGTTATCGACGCTCCATGAGCTGAACGGTCCGACTTGACCGGAGACATTCAGGTTTTCACGCAACAGGCGGGTGTCGGGGAGGTGGATGGTGCCTAAGCCGCCTTCATAATTGGAGCCACCGCCACGGACGCTGAGGCTGAGGTGCGCCGGTGTGGCCGTGGCCTGCGCCGTGGTGTCGTAAGCGATGGCGATGCGTCCGCCACCGCCAGAGCCTAGACCCGAGCCACCATTGGCCCCATTGGCCTGGATCACGCCATTAGTCGCTGCCAGTGTGTTACAGGCAATATAGATGCTGCCACCGGCCGAGCGGCCCATGCTCCCATTCATAGAGTTGCCGACATTGGCACGTAGTGTGCCGTTGATGGTCACTTTATCACGCGCTTCGAGCCAGATCACGCCGCCGCCCATAGCGGCGACCGCGTTGCCTAAACGGCCGCCGCCGCTACCGGGTACCAGCGGTTTGGCGGCATTACCCCAGGGGCGCCCGGCGGTGTTAGCGTAGTTGCCGCCTGTGCCACCGTTGGCACCACCGCCGCGCGACTCACCACCACCGGGGCCATAAGAGATGGTGCCGCCGATGCTGCCGGCGGCAAAGCCGGCGTTGTTGGCGTCAATGGCACCGCCGTTGAGCACGGTCACCTTGTTGGCCGTGATCTTGACCGCCGCGCCATTGGTCGGGTCGCAATAAGGGTAGATGCGGCTGGTGGAGGCGACCACCACCTCGCCCGTCACCGCCAGCAGGGCACCGTAGGGCGTGACCCCGTTGGTCGGTGCGGCATAGAGGTTAACAAAGCCGCCGTTGGTCAGAACCAGATCGCCGCCCACGTGCAACTGCGGGCCATTGGCCATCATACTGCGCAAAACGAGGACACGGTAGAGCGAATCGCGGTACATGGTCTGCCATTCGAGATAGTTGCCGCCCAGCTCCAGCCCGGCCTGTGTACCAGTGATGATTACGTCGTTGGTCACGTTGAGCCGCATACCGTCGGCCGGGAAGCGCACCCAGGCATTAGTCAGTGCCAGGGTGTCGACTGACCACTCGTTCCAGGCGGGGATCAATACCGCGCCGCTGTGGCGCAGATTGGCAGTGAGGAGAGTATTGTCGGGAAACCAGAGTGTGCCGAGGTCGCCGGGGTAAGAGCTGTTTAAATAGCCAGGTGCGGCGGAGAAGCGGATATCGGGGAGAGGCAGCGCCTTTTGGGCGACGGTATCGTAAGCCACAGCGATACGTCCGCCGCCGCCGCAACCATTGGCACCACTGGTCGTGCCGCCGTTGGCAACGACCACGCCATTGGTGCCGGCCAGGGTGCGGCACGAGATCCAGATACCTCCGCCTGAGCCGCTACCGCCGATATTGCCTCCCGAACCATTCTGGCCATTGGCACGGATCGTGCCGCTCAACACCACCGCGCCGTCATCGGCGGCAATACGCACCAGTCCGCCGCCAAAGCCGTCTTGCGCGGCCGCCGAACTGCCGCCGCTGCCGGGGAGGTCGGGTGCGGTCGCCGTACCGTAAGGTTTGCCGCCCACGCCATTGTAATTGCCGCCAAAGCCGCCGTAGCCGCCACCACCGCGTAAACCGCTGGCACCACCCGGACCGCAGCCAAACGTGGTGTTGCCCGTCAACTGGCCGCCCCAACCGCGTTGGTTGACATCGATAAGGCCGGGCGACAGCAGGAAGAAGTTACTGCAGGCGAAATAGACGCGCGCTTCGACCAGCCACTCGCCGTCGACTTTGGCGCGCGCGGCATGTTGCGCGTGGCGGACGATACCGCCAGTAATAGTGATGTCGGTGGCGCGCACCACGGCGGTGGTACCGCCGGCAAACTCCAATGTTCCGCCACTCATCAGGAATTGGCCCAATGCCGCACTGGCGTTGGTGATGGTGATGTCACCACTGGCAAGAACAGCTTCACAGCCTGTTACTGGCACGCCATTATCCCACATTGCCGGGTCATCCCAATAGCCGGCACCGCCGAGCCAGGTGTGTATTTGGCCAAAGGCAGATAGAGAGAGAGTCAGCGCAATCGCCAGAGTTACAATTGTGGTGATGGGGGTATTTAGTAGCTAACCTGTTAGCTACTATCAAAAAAAACAAGAAGTTCAAGCAGCTATCTTCATAAGTTGTTGCGTTGAAGCAGCTAAGGCAGTATTGAGAGTTATCGTCAATACTCTTCCTTTTAAA
>JAAYNR010000266.1 GCA_012520735.1 Lentisphaerota bacterium
CCAATGTACGATAGGCATTCCTGCCTGTCCCAGCGGCGTTCACGCCGCTACACTTAAACGCCACACTTAGTCGCCTACCCTTAAACGACGTAAATGAAGAGTGAAGAAAGAAAAGTGAAGAGTGAAACTCCCTGCCCTGAAAGGGCTAAACATACCAGCCCGTGGCAACGCCACGGGTTTACGTCACATGATAAATTTAGCCCTGTAAGGGCGTGACATAATCCAGCTCACTCTTCGATCAAGTGTATTTTCGACTAAGAGTACGCGATTAAGTATTTTCACACCCTCTTTAGCCTGTTCCACTTACCTTGTCAAGCTGCGGTGTGCCAAAGACACCACCGCGGTAGGGCGTGTCTATCCGAGACCGCCGTGTCAGCAGCCGCGTAAGCCGCGGCGTAAAGGTAGGGCGTGTCTCTCCGAGACCGCCGTGTCAGCAGCCGCATACGCCGCTGCGTAAGTGGTAAGCAGTAAGCTGCCAGTAGCAAGCACCACCGGGAACGCAGGGCTCCGTACCTGCATACCGTAGCCAGTGCCCCCCTGGGAACCCCGAGCTCACCCTGAGCGCGGCGTTCACGCCGCAGTCGAAGGGTCCCCCGGAACACCCGGTACCACCGCAGCCCGTAGCCTGCGGTGCGGCTCCGCCGCACCGCCCTACTCCGCAGAAACCGCAGCCCCCGGTGCCACCGCATCCCGGACATGAGCTTTCGTGCCTTCTACCCCTTCGGTGCCTTCCGTGCCTGAGCTTCCCCTGCCATGGGCATTCCCCAATTAAGGCATTCAAATCACTTATCACCTATTGCTTGCGGCTACGGTGCTGCGCCGCCGTTGCTCCAAAATATTCGGCCCAGCCCATACAGCGTCAGATATGGATCCAGCACATACTCAATTCCACTCTTATTCAACACCCACGACGCATACCCTCCCGTCGCCACCAGCGTTACATCCTCTCCCAGCGACTCCTCCAAATACGCCACAATCTCCCGCACTATCCCCCTATAACCGATCTTAGCCCCTATCCGAATCGCCCCCCGCGTACTGCGCCCGATCTTCGGACATCTCCCCCCTATCGCCACATGGGGCAGCAGTGCCGTCTTCTCATGTAAATAGTCGGTCATCAATGGCAAACCCGGTGCAATTACTCCCCCCACATAGGCTCGCTCTGCTGTAATTATATCAAACGTCAGTGCGGTCCCGAAATCTGCCACTATCAGCGGTGCACCGTACTTGGCCACTCCACCACAGGCATTAGCCAGACGATCCGCCCCAATTGACCTCGGTCGTGGATAGTCTATCGCCACTTCCATCGGCACCCCTGCCTTCACTATCAGCGGCTTACACCCCAGCTCCGCCACCAGCATCTCCTGCCACTCTTTATTTGTCTGCGGCACCACCGACCCCAACGAAACCCCGGCCACCCCGCCACGGGCAGCCCGCTGCACCGCCTCTGAACACGCCTCACGTTCCTTTACAATCCCCCCCTTTACATGTGCAAAACGTGAGATACGTCCGTTATTATACAAAGCCACACTTGTTGAAGTATTACCTACATCTATCACTACACAGCGCATATCGCCCCCTGTTAAGCCACTCGCCACTCTAAAGCCAGGTCTATCGCCACCGCCGAGTGTGTCAGGCACCCCAGTGAGATCGCGTCAACTCCCGTTGCCGCCACTGCCGCAGCACGCTCCAGCGTAATCCCCCCCGAAGCCTCCAACAGTGCCGCACCGTTAGTGATCGCCACACACTCTGCCATCAGCTCACAGCTCATGTTATCGAGCATGATCCACTCCGGCTTACCCCGCAGCGCACTCTCCAGCTCTGCAATACTCTCCACCTCCACCTCAACCACTACTCCGGGAAAACGCTCCCGTGCGGCAGCCACTGCCTGATCAAGGCGATTCGGATCACCGCCACGCCACAACCGCCGATGGTTATCCTTCATCAACACCCTGTCAAACAAACCAAACCGATGGTTAGTTCCCCCACCGCAAAGTACACTGTACTTCTCAAACACCCGCATCCCCGGTGTAGTTTTGCGCGTATCCAGTATCATCGTCCCCCACGGCTCTACCGCTCGGGCAAATTTAGCGGTTAACGTCGCTATGCCGCACATCCGTTGCATAAAATTCAGCGCCGTCCGCTCAGCAGTCAGTATCGACCCCGCACGTCCGCTGAATGTCAGCAAGGACGTACCTGCCACCGCATCTCTACCGTCAGCCACCTCCATCTTCACCTCTATCTCCGGATCTACCGCTTTCAGCACCGCTGCCGCCACAGCCCCACCCGCTACCCGACACCCCTCCCGGCACTCTATCTCACCCACCGCCACTGCCTCAGGATCAACCAGCGCCAGTGTAGTCACATCACCATCACCTACATCCTCAGCCAGTGCCCGAGCAATAGCTTCTCCTACCCGCGCATCAGCCTGCAGATCCGGCAACTCCATCTCACCGTCACGCCCTCTATCCAAACTACTCATTTGCACACCTCACTAAAACGCCCTTACTCAATTACCAATCTGCCTAAGCCACTGCTGGCTCGCATCTCCGGCACATACATCGCCTCGGCACAAACTGCCGGCCAAATATAACTCCCCGCTGTTACCGCACGTACCCGGTAGTAAAAACACTTGCTGGCATTACCCGGCACCCAGCCACTGAAAAGCACCACCCGGTCATCACGTACCTCCCGATGCTCCAACCAATCCCAGCACACTCCCTGCTCTTCACTTATCTTAGCCCAGTAAGACTGTGCCTCTCGTTTGCCAATATCGGTCGACTCCACCTCCAACCCCGCCGGCAGCAGATCTGTCACAATAAGGTTCTCCTCAGCAGTGTGGCTGGTAAGCGTAAGCTTGATAATTACCGAATCCCCCAAACTCAATTTACCCGACTCTATCACCTTACCATCTTCATTCAGCAGAGTGCGCCGCACAACTAAACCCTGTGCCACCTCGCGCTCATCATCCAGTGCCAGCGGCACGCCCTCAGCCGTCAACGAGTAAAAACACTTGCCGGGTCCGTCATTGACAATCGTCACGCCCTCGTCAGGCATCGCCTTACCATTTAACACCAACCGCTCATTCTCAGAACAGCTACGGCTATCGCCGGCAATCTCTATTCTAGCATCAAACGGTCGAGTCTCCTTATTTGTCAGCTTGGCATAACGCCCCAATGCCATCACTGCCAAAGCATTATCCTGAGTCGTATACCAGCCACCGCCAATCCTCAACCCGTTAAGCCGACGCACCACCTCATTCGCAACCGGACTCTCCGGGTCAATCTCACACCACGCCAGCAACGCCAATGCCAACGTTCGTGCCTCGCTGTTTAAACCCTGACGTGTTTCACGTCCCGGCACACCTAAAAACTCCAACACTGTACGGGCGCGCCGCGTATGACCCGACCGGGCACACGCCTGCGCCACCTGTGCCATCGCATCAGTCGATAGCAACCGATGCACTTCAAACAACCGGTCTAACCACCCACTCGGCACCTTCCCGCCCAGACTCAACATCGCTGCCGCCTCTGCCTTCAGGTTCATCTCTCTACGCCAGTGAGGATCGTTAGTGTCATTACTTGAAACCACATTATTCAATATCCGCTCTACAGCCGCCCTTGTGGCAGAGAGCTCTGTGTACGGCACGTAATACCCCGCACGATACGCCTCACTTAAAAACTGCCCTGCATAAATAGTCCCCCACTCCCACCCCTCAGACCACCCATTTACGCCCCACATAGTGAAAAGCCCGTCACTGCCCCGCATCGATAACACCCGACCTAAAGCGTGATTAATCAGCATCTTCACCTCTTCCGTTGATATCTTGCCCGGCAAAGCCTGATGTGTAATGTCAGGCAAATATATTAACGGCAATGCCCGTGAGATTGTCTGCTCCAAACACCCATAAGGGTAATCCAGTAACTCCTGTACCGCCCCGGCCAACTCCACCTCCTGACGTCCCGACAATACCAGTCGCCAGTTAACTGTCTCAGGTACCAGTTTATCCGGCACCGTCAATGCCACCGTCTCATCGGCTCCCAGACTCCCCATCACGCTCCGCATAATACGCCCTGAAGCGGGCCTCACCGGTAGCTCAGTTGTCTCACTGAACTCAAAATCCCCAGCCTTCACTTCCATAGTCACTTCAGCCACACCGATCCCATCGGCTCCCTTTATCGGCCACTCAGCCCGTCCCGATCCTCCCGCCGCCAGCTTCATGGTCGCCACCGGATCACCATGTAACCCCAGCGGTCCCTCATGCTTAACCGTAACCGTTACCTCGCCTTCGTCGCCACTCTCATTGAAAACCTCAGCACTGAGCGTACACGTATCACCCGGTGCCAGAAAACGCGGTAGCCCTGTTGTCAGTACGAATGGCCGTTTCACTACCACCTGCGTCACAGCATTGCCACTCCGCTCACGATCATAAGCTAACACCATCAACCGCAGAGTGCCGGCAAATTCAGGCAGCTCAAACCCCACCTCTGCCACACCGTTTGAATCGCTGTTTACTACCCCCGACCACAAAGCCACCGGCTTAAAGCGCTTACCGCGTACCGGTGAAAGTTGCCCTAAAGCAGCCAGTTCCACAGCCTCGTCACCTGCCGCGTGCGACACCTTACCACTCTTATCACTCTCACGCTCCGGCAAAAGCTGACTAAACAAATCATAGCCACTTATTTTCACCATACGCGGAGCCAGAAACCACGCCAAAGGTGATTGCCAGGCGAACCCGGTCATCCGCAGTATCCCCTCATCAACCGCCGCTACCACCACCCGCCCGACCACCGGCTCGCCGTTGCTGTCGTTAACTTTCACCTTAAAGTCAAACATTCTCCCCGGCTGCACCGTCTCCGCCGCTTCACAATTCACTGCCAGCTCACGTGTTGGCATCATCAGCGGCAAACCGATCGAACCCGCCGCCCTGTGCGACTCCCATGCCTCCTCCGGCTTTGCCGCCCGCACCACCGC
The DNA here is from genome assembly GCA_012520735.1 of Lentisphaerota bacterium. Lineage (GTDB taxonomy): Bacteria > Verrucomicrobiota > Kiritimatiellia > RFP12 > JAAYNR01 > JAAYNR01. Next base: position 4,972 of record JAAYNR010000266.1, read on the forward strand.
CACTGAACAACGCACATGCGGCAACATCTCAGCCGTTATCGGCACCATCACCGTCTCAATGTTATCCCGCATCATCAGCGTCCTCTGCTGTTTCACATTGACTCCTTCAATCGACAGCAACAGCGTACCGCTGAATGGCGCCTTAACCAGCAACTCAGCTACCTCACCAATCTGATACCCCTCCTTGCCCCAGCTCAGATCAATCGCGTCAGGTCGCCCACCACCCCATGACCACCACCGCATCCCCGGCTGCACTGCGGTCATCTGTATCGAGCTCGACACAACACCTTCTTTATGACGAACTATCAACTGATACTGTCCTGCCGTCGGCAAACTCACCTTAACACGCCCCAGACCACCGTCAATCACAAATTCCGGTGCATCTCCCTCTACCTCCTCTGATTCACAAACCATACTGTAATTAAAACGTCCTTTTTTGTTGCGCTCAATTAATGGCCGCCACACCTCACGCACCAGTATAATTTCAAAATCATCAGCCTGCTCAAGCCTCAATGGTGTCCCGTCCGACTTTACCAACGCCACATCCACACCAAACTCCTGCGCCACCTCTACATCGCAGCCTCCACTGGCCCGCAACCCAACGTAGTGAGGGTACACATGCACTATCCCCTCACTATGTCGACTCACCGGTCGCCCTGCACTGTCAAGCACTGTCGCCGTTACCCGCTCACGTAGCGCTGCCGGCGGCCTCCAGTTGGGATCAGGTTTAACATCAAACCTGGCATAACCACCATCATCCAGCCGTTGCGCTGCTAAACGGATGCTTTCTGCCGTAAAGCTCCTTCTTTTATCGCCAAACACCCACCCGCGCCAACCTTGTGGGGTATAAGCCAGATCCTCAAAAAACACCTCTAACGCCACCTCCAACCCCGCCCCCGGTCGGCCAAACAGATAGTCACTCTTCACCGTAACTACATGAGCCTCAGCAGCCGCATTATCTGGCACACCACTAACCGCCACAGTCAGTTGCGGCGGCGCAAAATCCTCTACCCGCAAGGTAGTACGCCCCAGCTCTGCCCCTTTCTTGCCCGGCAGTGTCACCTCTAAAGTATACTCTCCGGTCGGGGCGCTATCCGGCAATATAAACGAGTTTGTTACCACACCGTAATCATCAAGCGTCACGCCTATCTCGCTTAATGTCCGACGATCCGGTTTCTTTAACCGTGCCACAACCGGAAATGGTTGCGGCGCACGCAGCAAACTGTCTCGCACTAACGCATGGAGGTGAATAGTCTCTCCCGGACGATAAACACCACGGTCTGTATTGAGTAAGGCATCACAATCACCGGCGTTAAAAAACCTCCCGCCACCCTTCTCCTGTATACTCACGCCATGGGTGCTGTTTAGAGGAATATATGTACGATCCTCACCACGTACCACTGTCACCGCAAAAGGCTCTTCATCGATCTGCCACGTCAACTTACATGTACCATCCTCACCACTGTGAGCCGTCGCCATCTCTCTATTTTTCACCGACCATAAAGTCACCTCAGCATTATCAAGCGGATTCCCCTCAGCCATTCCTATCACCCAGGCCGCTAACTCCCGCTCCGACAGCCGCAGCGATACCCCCAGGTCTGAAATTACCACAATCCGCTCCTCCCTGTTATAATCATCGGAGAGTTGCAGTAAATAGATCCCCGCCCCGATCCCCGGTGCCACCTGCCGCAGGTCTATATCAAACTCCTCTAGTTTATTACGTTCTATATCAATATTTAATTTATACTCACCCAAACTCTCCTCAAGCCCTGCTACCGCCGAACCGACCCTCCAGCCGTAGTGATATGGCAGCACATCTTCCTCTCGCAAACCAAAAAACACCGCATTGTTAGGCAACACCCGCGATAACTTCACCTTACACTGGCTCACATTAACACTCTGCGCCCGTACCACCATCCGTCCGTGAGGTGAAAGATAACGCCCACTGTCTGCCAGCGTAAACAGCGGCTGACGATCCGGTATCTGTACCTTACGCACCACCCTCTTGCGCAACACATCGTCTACACTACTCCCCTTATCTGTAGTCAGCCCTGCCTCAATTGTCACGGTATAAACCTGTCCCGCCTCAAATGCCCCATAAAGACTCAAACCATACCTGTACCCCCAGGCATCATACGGGTGCACCGTAAAAGGAACCTCCGGCTCAACCTTAATAAAGTCAGCCGCACCCTTACATTTCGGCAATCGTGAAAAAATTGCCGAAATAGTAGAATTGCCCGTTGCCGGACTGTCAACTTCAAACCGTAATAGAGCCATCTGATCTGGAATACTGAAGGTTATGTTGCTGCTTAGCCGCAATGGCTCAATTCCCCCCTTAAGGTTCACCTTTACCTGCCCCGAAATGTCCGACAGGTTGAGCCGGCAAAGTACCCGCTTTTTATCTGGCGAGTGCCCCTCCACCACCACTTTAAGTGGCCCGAGACAATGATTGAATGTTATAAAAGGCGTTATCTCGTCCGGCTCCACGGCCTCGTTGAAGGTCAGCCACACCGCCGGAAAGTCATCATCGTTGCGTGGTGCCACCTCCGCCTCAATCAGCTCAATCGGCCTGACAGTCGGCAACGCACCGTTCTCGTCCGCTTGAGCTTTAACCACAGTAGCGGCTTGGCCACTGCTTTTTGTCCGCCACTCTACCCACCGCCAAGCCCCAATTGCCAACAACGCAATCACCGCTGCGTTAATAGCTGCCGCCGTAATAAGAAAACGCCTTTTTTTCATACCCACCCCCAAAACTATCGTTGCCCTGACTCCCAAATCGACTTATCAATATCACTGTAGAGACTCCCCACATTCTCTGCCACCACTACCCCTTCGCCATGACCTCCCAAATCACGCACTAGCTCTGTAATAGCACCTATATGGAGTGTGTTCCCCTTAACGATACTGTTCTTCAGCTCTTTTATTATAATGCCATACTGTGGCGACGTTAACCCGCCCGAGTCGTCACGCCCCACACACATAGAATTACCACTGAAAACTACCCCATGACACTTCTCCAGTAACGCATGAGCACTAAACGCCTCATCACTGGTCCAGTCCGGCTTACCGGAGCGGTATATCACATTACCCGTCGCCGTCATACACAGACAAGGCCGACCCTCCACCCCTCGCAGCGTAATTCCCGGCCCGCCGGCACGGTCAATATAATTACCCGTGATATTGTAATGACTCCCCCCCTCAATCATAATTCCGCCACCCCGGTTCCACTCTATCCGGTTCCCCGTTAATGTCATCGAAGCATTTGCCTTGGTCGCAGCATAACCGGCTCCGCCATTGCCACTAAACCAGTTATCCAGTACAAAACCGTCCCATCCAACCATCCACAAACCGTGCCGCTTATTAAAAATCACCTCACAACTCCGCACACTGAAACACCACACCGGATCAAGATGTATCCCGTCACCACTGAAATGCGAAATATGACACCTCTCAATCCGCGGCGCATCCTCCTCCCGCCGCTCTGGGTTCGCCCCCATATAAATCCCATGTACCCCGCTGCCAAGATTATCACCATGCAGCGTTAACCCGTTAATCGTCGCCCCGCGCGCCCCTGTAATATTCAGCAATGCCACTGCCTTATCATCATTAAGCCTCAGCCGAGTCCCCCCCCGCCGACCTATAAGCCCAGGTGGCATCACCGACCAGCCCCGTATGCGGCCCAAACTTCAATTCACCGCTAAGATACTCCCCCGCAGGGAGATACACCGTACACCTCTGCTTTGCAGCCTCATCCAATGCCGCCTGCAAAGCCACCGTATTATCGGTTTTACCATCCCCCACCACACCAAAGTCAATTGCCGAAAAAAGCGGCCCTGCCAAAGATTGATCACAGATTTTTGAGATAGACATAAAAACTCCTTTAAAATAGCTAAAAAACGTATTCTAATGTGAAAAACACATTTTTCTGTAATTTTTCTCCATTGTACACCAGTCAATTTTGCAAAACAAGAAGAACAGAAAATTATTTTATTTTTCTGTTCTTGGAGGCAAAAAAAAAGAGACACATGCCGTTTTCACGACATGTGTCTCACCAATTTACACAAAATAATTCTAGCCGTTAGGGTAGATATTAGGATTCTGACGCCTGCACTCCTCAACCACCGCCATCTGCTTGCGGATCTGCTGCGGAGTGATCTCCAATGGAGCCCCGTCAACCAGAGTCTTATAGAGCATACTGTAAAACTCACCCGTCATATTGGTATCCGGTTTTGCCGGCGCATAATCTGTTGCCGCCGCTGCGTCACCCTCCTTAGCCTCAGGCCAGTTACCTGTCAGCCACTTCACACTCTCACCACAATAGGCAGGTGTCCCGTCCTCCTTCGCCAACGGCTCACGCTGCAACGCCGGTCGCGCCGGACCCGCCGGATCAAGGTAACGCCACGTAGCCTCCGAACCCGACGCCTTCAAGCCACCCAGAGAACCATACACCTGATACAGTCCCTCGGGATAAGCACAGCAAGACGAAATCTCAATATCAATCAGCGGCTTATCCTTACCCGTCAGGATCAGCTTCACATAATTCTCCGCATCACCACTGAACCCCTCCGTGTTATCCATCTTACACCACACCTCAGGATCACCCTCGCCAAACAGCGTCAGCGCCTGATCCATCGGATGCGGCCCTGTATTAAGCAGATTACCACCATCAAACTCTGTCAGCGTCTGCCAGTCCCAGCGTCTGTTATGACCATTAAACGAGATTGAAATCTGCAAAATACGCCCCAGCACCCCCGACTCAATCACCTGTTGCACTGTCTTAAAATACGGAGCATAACGCGCCTGCTGAAACACCGCCAGTGTCTTACCTGCAGCCGCTGCTGTAGCAATCAGATCGTCCACATCAGCCACGCGCCGGGCAAACGGCTTCTCGCACAACACATTAAAACCGGCCTTCAGCGCTTCCTTGGTGAGCTCAACGTGGTGATGACTAAACGAAGCATTAACAACCAGATCTATATCCTTACGCGCCAGTAGCTCACGATAATCAGCATGAGCCTCACACCCATACTCCTTAACTGCCCGCTCACGCCTGTCTGCCAGAGCATCTACTACCGCCACAATCTTATAACGCTCATCCGTTGCCAGATACACCCCATGGATGTCACGTCCGCTCCGACCCTGACCAATAATACCAACCCTGATAGCTCCCATTTCAAACTCCTTTATTATGCAAAACTGTTGAAGCAGAAAATATCCGCTGTTCAACGCACCATGTTCATATCTTAAACAAAAACTGTCAAGCCCGAACTATCCTTACACACTGTACGCGGTGCGTCATAGTCATGGACACCGTAGCCGGGAAAAAGGTGTTTTGAAAAGTAGCGCATACGTCAAATACTGGA
>JAAYNR010000307.1 GCA_012520735.1 Lentisphaerota bacterium
AAAACGCTACGCGTTTGGAAAACAGATTTAAAAAGAATAGAGTTGACGATGACTCTCAATGCTGCCTTAGCTGCTTCAACGCAACAACTTATGAAGATAGCTGCTTGAACTTCTTGTTTTTTTTGATAGTAGCTAACAGGTTAGCTACTAACCGATACCTGAATATCTCCACCGAACAAGCTTATGCCTCAGGTGCCGAAGCTGGTGAAAACATCCGCAAAGGAGGGGCGGAGGCTGCCGAGCGCCGTTGTCAGCAATTTGTCAATTGGACCAACATCCAGTATCCCCCCTCACAGGCACTTGATCTTTTTGATGAAATCATCAAGTTTGACCGCATGCGTATGGCTGCTGACCTCGACCTGACCCGCTTCCCCGAATGCCGCGGCATGCGCCAACTGGTCGAAGCCGCCCGCCGCGGCTTTGCTGATCGCTACGACAACCCGCTCATGCTCGCCCTCCACTTTAATATCCACTGGTTCCATAGTCGTGTCATGAACGTCAGCTATGTAGGCCGTGCCCCAGAACCACCAAAATGCACCGACTTCTGGTTCGCTGAAACCCGCGAAGGCGGCCCCATTCACGGCAGCAACCGCGACGACATCCGCGAACACTACCTCTCCTTCCCCGAGCCGGTCGGCGGCCAGCCTCCCAAAAAATTCGACCGTATCACCAAAATCGGCGGTGTCTCTTCCGCCGTCCTGTGCGATGAAGCCCCCACCGAATGGTTCCCCGTCAATATGGCCTGGCTCGATCTGCGCGATCTCGACACCCTCCCCGAATATATGAAATTTATGGAACATTATCGCGACTTCTGGGGCCCCGGCAACAGCATTTACGTCGACAAACACCTCAACAGTGTCTCCGTTGAAAAAGCCAATCGCCGTATGGGCCTCCGCTACCATAACAACGGTTGCAGTGCCATCACCGCCGGAGCCTATCTCACACCAGAGATGGCAGCCTTTAAACGCGACCGCGACCTCGCCTCTTTTAAAGCGCGCGGTCTCCCCTCCGACTGCACCGACGCCCTCTACTGGGCCGGCTGCGAACGGCGCTACAAACGGCTTATCAAACTGGTCGAAGCTGAAAACGCCCGTGGTGCCACCCTCCTCGGAGCCGCCAACATCGCCCTCGACCACGCCGTCCCCTTCCCCGACCGCATCTGCATTGCCGGAGAGAAAAGCCACCCCGACGAAGCCCTGCAAAACTGGTCACTCCAAACCTTTGCAGCCGTCCTCTCCGGCCCCAACCAACGATGCCTCCACTGGAACATGGATCCAACCAAACCAATACCGATCTACAAACTCACCCCCTGGTACCTCACCGGCAAAGATATCCCCATGCGCCAGGAGTGGCTCAACGAACTCAAACTTGCCGGTGAGCTCGGCACATCACAACCACTGCATGAACCCGCATCCACTAAGCTCAAATAATCCGAATCATTCGATTTAATCGAATCACCTATCAACGACTTACCACTCAAGCTAGCCACAAGCTCTTATTACGGCAGTGTGCCTTCAGCGCATTATATGCCCCATTCGTGCCCTTTTTTGTTCATTCGTGATTAATTCCCCGGACACCTATAACCTATTACTTCACCATTCACAGCAGTGCGCCTGCGACGCACTGCCATCACACCTGCTACAACCGCAACCAATGTTGCCGGCGTAGAGAACACTAGCAATATCAGAGACACCACCACATAAACCCTTATCAGCCAGTGCTGCGGCAAAGTATCTGCCAGTAAAGTCGCAACTCTCTTATCCGACTCCACCACAAAGCTCACCTCAAGCGGTGTATTATCTACCATGAGCGGCAGACGATGCCGCGGCAACCAATCGAGAACCTCAAACGGCACACTTTTGCGCGTGCCGACGCTGCAAACCACTTCGCGGCGCGATGTCAGCTCCAGCCGTAGAGGCACATACTTGCCTTTGTTATCATAAAGTGGCGCAATGGCCAGCCCAACACTCTTACCGCTGACCTTAGCCCGCTCTGATGCCACACGAAAAGCCTCTGCCAAGGTATTCGCACTTGGCTGTTGCGGGTCTACAGCCACCGTCATGTCGGGCCGAAACCTCAATGCCCCTACTATCCCGACCACCCATTGTGGAGCCAGATAACAAACCACACCAAGCGGTGCCAACCAGAAACGCTGCAACAGCATAGCCACCAGCCAGCTTACCACTACCACCCAAATCTCCATGGGCAGTCGCTTCACCCTATTAACCTCGCCCTGACGTTTGCCTCATCTACACCAACTACCCTTATCCGCTTGAGCCTCCCCGTCTCGCCCGTCATTATCGAAACACTCGATTTACTGCAACCCAGTTCTCTTGCAAAAAAAGCGATCAACGCCACATTGGCCTTGCCATCTACCGGCGGGGCTCGCAAACGTACACGTACCCACTCATCATCAACCCCGGCCACCCCTTCCGCAGAGGCCCGCGGCTGAACCTTAACCGTAATGATAACCCCGTCTGATGTTGCTGCTATCGCTTTCATGATTGTAGCCACCTATGACACCATAGTCGTCAGTGACAAAAGGAGCGACGACACCACACTGTAAATAATCTGCAACGCAAAAAAGAAGACCAACGGCCCCAAATCGACCACCCCCGCACTGAATGAACTGCGTGCAAACCGCCCCATCACTACATTGAGTGCCTCATGACTAATCTGTCGCAGCAGGTTATTGCGCATAATCATCGCCAGTAACGAACTTATCACCAGCACCATCACCGCACTGCGCATAGCGTTGAGGCCATCGGCAAATGAGGCTGCCGCCATCCAGCCCAAACGTAAAAAACTCACCACTACCTCCGGCAGACCGGTCGGCGGCATCTGTGGCAATCCGCCGCGCACTGAAGCCACCTCCAGCGTCCGGTATGTGGCACTTTGGGTAAGCTCAAAGACTATCAGTACATGCGCCGCTACCAGCAGTGCAAATCGGGCCAAGGGTGCCATCAACGAAAATGGCCTTGCCGCAAAATGGAAAGCCTCTGTCGCGCGGTTATGCCTTGCCGCCGGTGTAATCAGGCCAATCAGCAGGTAGGTCGTCCACAGCCTCACCACAAACAGCAGAAAATCGAGTACGCTGAATGTCAACAACTGTGAAAAAACCGATGTCGTTGGTGTGAAAAAAAACACCGACCCCAACGATAGCTCCCAAGGATAGCTATAACGGAACGCGACGGCTGTTTTGAAAATAAGCCCAAAACCTATAATCAGTATACAGGTCAACCGCACCGGCAACCCCAGTGCCCCCACCACAGAATCGACGAATTTGACCGGCCCTGACAGAAAAGGATTAAAATAAAACTCCCGTCGCGGATCAGCCCACAGCCTGATCCAAAACAGTAAAAGACCAAAATTAATGATTAAAAGTATTGTTCCCATTGCGCCGATAAAGATAGCGCAAAATGTATCTTTTGCCAACCTCCTTTACTTTATTGACAAAAATAGGCAAAATAGGTCTCCGTTTAAACAGCATGAAAGGCATGCTGAACTAAAGTTGGAGAAATTTTAATGGCTAAAATCACATTTATGGGTGCTGGTAGCACTGTTTTCGCAAAAAACGTTCTGGGCGACGCAATGTTGACAGAGTCGCTCAATGACTCTGAAATTGCCCTTTATGATGTCGATGCCATCCGTCTGCGTGAGTCAAAGCAGATGCTCGATATCCTTAACGCTAACATCAATAATAGCCGAGCTAAAATAACAACCCATCTTGGTGAAAAAAATCGCCGCCGAGCCCTCAAAGGAGCCTCGTTTGTTGTTAATGCCATTCAGGTTGGCGGCTACGATCCCTGTACTATCATCGACTTTGAAGTACCCAAAAAATACGGCCTACGCCAGACCATCGCCGATACCCTCGGTATTGGCGGCATCTTCCGAACATTACGTACACTGCCGGTAATGCTTGACTTTGCCCACGATATGGAGGCTGTCTGCCCCGATGCCTGGCTGCTAAACTACACCAACCCCATGGCTATGCTGACCGGCGGCGTTTTGCGCGGTTCATCGGTAAAAATGGTCGGACTGTGCCACTCGGTTCAGGTTGTCTCAAATGCCCTCCTCTCATCCCTCGGACTCACTGAAAAATACCCGCCCCATGAGTGTTTCAAATACGTGGCCGGTATAAACCATATGGGCTGGCTCCTTAAGCTCACGCATAATGGTAAAGACCTCTACCCCGAAGTAAAGAAATTAGCTGCCGCCAAACTGAAGCAGTGGCGTAAGGCTAAAGATCCTGCCGATAAATCGAGCGATATGGTGCGCTTGCAGATGATGCTCGAAACCGGCTATTACATCACCGAAAGCTCCGAACACTTCTCGGAGTATGTGCCACACTTTATCAAGTCCACAGCTCCCGAGTTGATCGCTGAGTATAATATCCCACTCGACGAATACCCACGCCGCTGTATTAATCAGATTAACCACTGGAACAAACGCTCCAAGGAGATCATCGCCAACCCTAAACTCGAACATACCCGCACTCATGAGTATTGCTCATATATCATGGAAGCGATTCAGACCAACAAGCCAATTCAGATTGGTGGTAATGTCCTTAACAACGGCCTGATCCCCAACCTCCCGCCCAAGGCGTGTGTCGAGGTGCCGTGTCTGGTCGACTCCAACGGCGTGCAGGGTTGTTATGTTGGCGACCTCCCCGAGGTTTGCGCCGCCTATAACCGCACTAACATCAATGTTCAGATGCTCACTATTGATGCCGCCCTTGAACTCCGCAAGGACCGTATTTACCAGGCTGCCATGCTCGACCCTCACACCGCTGCCGAGCTCACTATCGATCAGATCCGCAACCTCTGTGACGACCTGATTGAAGCCCATGGCGACTGGCTGCCAACTTACCGTTAAACAACTATCCTACCGTTAAAAATCATGAAACAAATCACTACCGGGTTCTGGCCCAATGCTAAACCCATCGCCGTAACTTTTAGTTACGACGATGGCCGTATTCACGATCTGCAGTTGATCGAACTGCTGAACAAATACGGCTTCAAAGGTACCTTTCACCTGAACTCTGGCACTATCGGCAAACCCGGCAAGGTCACCGAAGACGAAATCCGTACGCACTACACCGGGCATGAAGTAGCTCTCCATACCGTCACTCACCCTCAGCCCACACACACCCCCGATATCGTCATGCTGGAGGAAGTTCTGCAAGACCGCCGGAGCCTCGAGGAGATCACCGGTCAGATTATCAACGGTATGTCTTACCCTTATGGGCGCTGGACTGCCGCCACCTGCGACATCCTCCGTGCCTGTGGCATAGTATATAGTCTACCACACGTGCCGACAACTCCTTTGCCACACCCGCCGACTGGCTCCAATGGCACCCCACCTGTCACGACCGTCATGCCACCCCGGAACTCGTCGCTTCTTGCTTTAAGGGAGCCGCCTGGGCTACTGCCGGCCGCCTCCTCTACATCTGGGGTCACAGCTATGAGTTTGAACGCGAAGGCGGCTGGGAAGCCATTGAAGCTCTCTTGAAGAACGTTCGTGAAACCGGTGAAGATAGTATCTGGGCCGCTACCAATCACGAAATATACACCTATGTTGAAGCACAAAAGCGATTGGTCTTCGCCGCTGACGCTTCTATTGTTCATAACCCAACTGCCACAACAGTTTGGATCGGGGTTAATGGAGAACCCACAGCCATCGGTGCTGCAGAAACGGTGCAACTTAAATGACAGACCTTAATAAATCAACCACCCCTATGGTCGAACGTATCAACAGACTGCGGCAAGAACGAAACGCCGTAATTCTGGCACACAACTATGTACCGGGTGATGTTCAAGATGTAGCCGATTTTGTCGGCGACTCTCTGGAGCTGGCTCAGAAAAGTGCCCGGATCAACGCCGATGTTATCGTCTTTTGCGGTGTCTACTTCATGGCTGAAACCGCCGTTATCCTCAACCCCGATAAAACAGTCCTTCTCCCCGACCTCAACGCCGGCTGTCCTATGGCCAACATGATAACCGGTGCTGAGTTGCGCGATTTTAAAGCCAAACACCCAGGTGCCAAAGTTGTCTGCTATGTCAATAGCACCGCCGAGGTCAAAGCCGAGAGTGATATCTGCTGTACCTCAGCCAATGCTGCCAAGGTCGTCGGATCACTGGGTGATTCCGAAATACTCTTTGTCCCCGACCGCCACCTTGGCGATCATGTGGCCTCTCAACTTAACCGCCCCATGACCCTCTGGCCCGGTTTCTGTCCCACTCACCAACACTTCTCTACCGCCGAAATTGACTCTTTGCGTGCCACCCACCCCGGTGCCCCAGTGCTGGTTCACCCCGAGTGCGCCCGCCCCATGCGCCAGGCCGCCGATTTTGTCCTCTCTACCGGACAAATGTGCCGCCATGTCGCCACGGCACCGGAGCAGAAGTTTATCATCGGTACCGAAGATGGTATCATCCACCGTATGCGCAAGGAGAACCCCGGCAAAGAGTTCTATCTCGTCAGCCAACGTCTCCGTTGCCCCAATATGAAAAAAATTACACTTGAAAAAGTTCTCTGGTCTCTTGAAGGGATGCAGTTCAAAATCACTGTCGACCCCGAAATTGCCAAAGCTGCCCGCCGCTCAATTGAAGCTATGCTCGATGTAAGTAAATGATAATCACCATAACCGGCCTGCAGCGTAAAGCCTGCAATACCGTAATTTATTAAAATCACAAGGAGTTGAGAAATGTCCGCTAAAGACCTTAAAGCAGCCTATAAAACCATCATGGACGACCACTTTACCCCGGCCATGGAGATCAGTTTTATCGATGGCAACGAGCGGCAAACTCTCCACTATGAGAAGGTCTCCTGGGTCATCGATGGTGAGGAGAAAGGGCTGCGTTATGGCGAAAATCCCGGTCAGGAGGCTGCACTCTATAAACTCGTTAACGGCAACCTCTCGCTAGGTAATGTGACCGCCCTCGCTCCCGGCAATCACCTCGCTGCAAACCCTGAGCTGTTGCAATCCGGCAAACACCCCGGTAAAACAAACCTTACCGATGCCGACAACGCCCTAAATATCCTCCGCTATCTTAACGACACCCCCTGTGCCGTTATTGTCAAACACAACAACCCTTGTGGTGTAGCCAAAGGCACCACCCTCGCCGAAGCCTACTATCGCGCCAATAAGGCCGACCGCCTCGCCGCTTTTGGCGGCTGTATTGCCCTGAACCGTGAGGTCGACCTTGAAACCGCCCGGCTTATCATTGAGAATTACGCCGAGGTTGTCGTCGCTCCCGAATTTGGTGACGGTGTCATGGAACTCTTTGCCACCAGAAAAAACCTCCGCGTCATGCGTATTAATAACATGGCACGCCTCACCGCATTTGTCGCCCAACGTGTCGTCGATTTCAAATCACTGATCGATGGCGGTATCGTCGCCCAATGGTCTTTCGTCCCCGAGGCCCGCACCGCCGATATGCTCAAGCCCGCCGAATGCACTACTAAAGACGGCACACTCCACCGCATCAAACGCCTCCCCACTGCCGCAGAGTATGCCGATCTGATCTTCGGTTGGCTGGTTGAGTCCGGTGTCACCAGCAACTCTGTAATCTATGTCAAAGACGGTGCCACCGTCGGCATCGGCACCGGTGAGCAGGATCGTGTCGGTGTTGCCGAAATCGCCCGCGATAAAGCCTATCGCAAACTGGCCGACTGGATATCGTGGGAACGCCACGCTACCCCTTACAATGAACTCACCCTCAAATTCGGCGCGGATGGCAACCGTTTTATGGCCGTCATCGACGAAGAAGTTAAAGCAAAAAAGGGCGGCCTCATCGGCTGCAGTATGGTCTCCGATGCCTTCTTCCCCTTCCGCGATGGCGCCGAAGTAGGCATCCGCGAAGGTATCTCTGCCATTGTCCAACCCGGCGGCGCCATGCGCGACTGGGATGTCATCGACTGCTGCAACGACGCTAATGTCGCCATGGTCTTTACCGGCCAGCGCAGCTTTAAACACTAAAACTGCTTACAGCCGTAACCAAATGTTGTATAGCATAGAAATCTTATTCCCTTAACATATCTGGCACTTTCATGGACTCACGCAGTTTTAATAAAAACGCTACGCGTTTGGAAAACAGAT
>JAAYNR010000094.1 GCA_012520735.1 Lentisphaerota bacterium
GGGGTGAAACGAGCGGAGATGGTGTCGCTGGTGCGCGAGCTGGCCGATGTTCTGGGAGCGGCACTGGGGGCATCACGTGAGGTGGTTGATCGTGGTTGGTTGCCCTATTCGCACCAAATCGGTTTGAGCGGGAAAACTGTAATGCCACAACTCTATATAGGGGTGGGGGTATCAGGGGCGATACAACATCTGGCAGGGATGCAGACGGCAAAGACTATTATTGCGATTAACAGAGACGAACAGGCTGCTATATTCAAGGTTGCGGATTTCGGGATTGTCGGTGACTTTGCGGCTATCTTGCCACTACTGAGTGACAGACTGCGTGGGGGTGGGGATGTTTAACATTTACAACAGAGTAACCCCGGCAATTGTAGCCGAGCTCACAGGCATTGCAGGAGCCGGGAGGGTGATCTACAACGACAGCGAGCGTATGGAAGCATACTCGCGTGATGAGATACCGGGTAATCATTATCGGGCGATGCCCGAGGCGGTGGTTTTCCCAGGTAGTAGTGCCGAAATTGCGGCGATAGTAAAGTTGGCCAATCGTGAATTGATCCCGCTGACACCACGTGGGGCGGGGTCAGGATTGTCCGGTGGAGCAGTACCGATATACGGTGGTATTGTGGTGTGCACAGACCGGCTCAATAAAATTATTGAGTTTGACCCTGCCAATATGATGATCACCGTAGAGTCAGGAGTGATAGCCAACGACATCAACGAGTACCTTAAAGATAGCGGCCTCTTCTACGCAGGCTACCCGATGAGCATGGAGACCTGCTTTATCGGGGGGAATGTGGCAGAGAATGCCGGTGGTGGCAAGGCGGTGAAATACGGCGTAACATCACGCTATGTACTTGGCCTGGAGGTTGTGCTGCCCAGTGGTGAGATAGTTCAACTCGGCGGTAAACTGCTTAAAGATGTCACCGGTTACAACCTGATACCACTGATGGCCGGGTCAGAGGGGACACTCGGCATTTTTACCAATGTCACCCTGAAGCTGATACCGCGGCCGATCTGTCAGGCCGATATTCTGGCTCTCTTCCCTGACAGCGAAACGGCGATTGCGGCGGTGCCGGGATTACAGACAGAGTCGGGTGTGTTACCGACCTCAATAGAGTTTATGGACCAGAGTGCCTTCACAGAGGCGTGCAACTACATTAACGAGACACTGCCGCTTGACCAGTGCGGGGCGATGCTACTGATCACATTTGACGGGATGCATGAAGACGACGTGACGAGAGACTACGAACAGGCAGGGCGGTTTTGCCAGCGTGCCGGAGCAGTAGAGGTGTATGTGGCCGACAACCCGGCAACATCGGAGCGGCTCTGGAAGATCAGACGGAGCGTACCGGAAGCGTTTAGTGCGTCGACCCCGTTACAGAGCGGTGAGGACATTGTGGTGCCACCGGCATCGATACCAGCGGTGGTTAAGGCGTGTCGTGAGATAGGGAGCCGTTATGGAGTGCGTGTGCCATGTTATGGTCATGCGGGGGATGGCAATCTCCATGCCCGCGTAACACCTCCGCCGGAGTGGGATGAAGCACAATGGGATGCTACCCTACCTGCGGTTTTACAAGATCTTTACGCGATAGTTATGGAGCTGGGTGGGCGTATTTCGGGGGAGCATGGGATTGGTTTCAAGCGGAAAGCCGACATGGCCAAGACAGTCCCGAGAGAGTTTCTAACATTGCTGCAAAGTGTCAAACAGGCACTCGATCCCAACAACATTATGAATCCCGGTAAGATTTTCGACTTATCTACCCCCGAAAAAGGTTGACGTTTATGGCTGTTCGCTATTATAGTAGCTGAAAATTTTTAGTCCGAAAAAGACTTATTTGTTGCTATCTAAGGAAAGGTTTTAAGTTGTGGCGGATAATCAGATACCGGTAAGCACACAGCGACTTTTTGAGAAAGGGTTCTCTGCTTACGAGCGAGGCAATCTCGACATAGCGATTGACCTACTCACGAGATGTATTGTTGACGTGCCTAGTTTCTCTCGTGCACGGCGTTTTCTCCGTATTGTTGAGATACAACGGGTGAAAAAAGCGGGTAAAACAGGGATGATGCGGCAGCTTGCCGATTTGGCAGGATTGCCGACACTTATTTTTGGCTCACTGTTACTTAAACCAGGAAAAGGTGAAAAGGCGGTAGTTGCGGCTGAAAAGCTGATGGCTATCAATCCCCTTAATCCATCATTTGTTGAGTTTTTCTGTAAAGCGGCACGCGTTGCTGAGCAGATCGAGATAGCGGTGCAGACACTTGAGTTGGTGGTTGAGGCTGAGCCGGGTGATATGGTGCTGACTCGTGCTCTGGGTGATATTTACAATGAGATCGGCAACTACATGGGGGCGCGCAATGCCTACGAGAAGGTTGTCCAGGCACGTCCGCACGATGCCCAGACGGCTAAACTGCTGAAAGAGATGGATGCCCAGACCTCGATGCAGAGTGGTGGCTGGGAAGAGGCCGAAGGCAAAGAGGGTGGGTATCGTGATCTGATTAAAGATAAAGAACAGGCCAGTAAGCTCGATATTCAGGCCAAAGCAGTGGTGGCCGGTGACGACCTTGAGGCAATGGTAGCGGAACAGCGGGCCAAGATCGAGAAAGAGCCACGCAACATCAATGCCTACCGTGCACTGATCCGTTTGTACCGTCAGCGCAAACTCTTTGCCGAGGCTGTGGCGGTGACTGAAGAGGCACTTAAAATAAATACGGCAGATCCCGATTTAGACCGTACCTTAAGTGAACTTAGAGCACTGGACTACGAGGCGCGGGTAGATGCTTTACGGGAAGCGGGGCAAGTGGCAGAGGCTGATGAACTCGATGCCGTGCGTGCGCAGTTTGTTTTTGATGATCTGCTGGAGAGGGTTAAGCGCTATCCCAACGATCTCCGTCTTCGCTTTGAGCTTGGTCTGCAATACTTTGATAACGAATATTACGACGAGGCGATCCAGCAGTTGCAGTTGGCGCAGCGCAGTCCCAAAGAGCGCAATGATGCTCTCTACTATCTGGCGCGCTGCTTCCGCAATAAAAATCAGCCCGATCTTGCCACCATGCAGCTCGAGACGGCACTGGAGCAGTTGCCTACAATGGACGACTCACGGAAACAGGTACTGTTTGAACTTGGCGAGATAGCTGAAGAGGCCGGCGAAACCGATAAAGCGTTTGATTATTACCGGGAGGTATATGGGGCTGATATCGCTTATCGCGACATTGGTGAGAAGATGGAGCGGATCTATAAAGCCCGCAAAAAAGAGTAGTTTGTGTTCCGTAAGTGGACACGGCCGATGGAACCTGTAAAAGAGGAGATAGTGTTATGTCTCAACACCAGCCGCGCCCTTTGTCGCGCAAAAAGATCTATTTAAGCGGACCTATAATGGATGAGTCGCTGAACGAGGCTACTACTTGGCGTGAGCGTGCCAAAGAGCACTTAAGCGACAGTTTTATACTGCTTGACCCGATGCGTCGTGATTTTCAGGATCGTGAGTTTGACAGTGCCAATGAGATTGTGGAGTTTGACTTGCAGGATGTTCGCGATGCCGACCTGTTGCTGGTTAACTATAACCGTGCCTCGATAGGGACATCGATGGAGGTTTTTTATGCCTCGCATGTGCAGGGGAAATTTATTGTAGCGTTCTCACCGATACCCTTTAAAGAGTGTTCCCCCTGGATGGTTCGCTTCTGCACTAAAATACTCCCCTCATTTGATGAGGCTATCGCTTACATCCGCACCAATTTTATTCAACGTCATATTGACTAAAACTGCTTACAGCCGTAACCAGAGGATACCATGAATTTACAATCTATACTTATTACCAATGCCCGTATTATTGATCCGGCTACAGGGCGGGATGAACAAGGTGATATATTTATAGATAATGGACGGTTTGCACCGTTGCCGGCAAGCCCGGCACCGGGGGTACGTTGCATTGATGCCGGCGGCATGGTGGTGGCACCGGGTCTATGGGATATACATGTACACTTCCGTGATCCAGGAGCCTCGGGATCAGAGACACTGGCGAGCGGTGCGGCTGCGGCTGTGGCAGGTGGTTTCACCACAGTGGTAACAATGCCCAATACCTCGCCGTCGTGTGACTCCCCGGAGTGGCTCAAATATCAGCAACAGTCCGATTTACCGGTAACAATACTCCCATCGGCCTGCATCACAGTAGGACGCAGTGGCACTGCACCGGCAGAACTTGAAGAGCTGGCGGCTGCCGGAGCAGCAGCATTTACTGACGATGGAGCGATGGTAGATAACGACGCTGTAATGGCTGAAGCGATGCGTCGAATAGCACCATTGGGTCGGGTAGTGATGGAACATGCTGTGGTGCCGTGTATTGCGGGGTCAGGGATGATACGTGAATGTTGGCTGGCTCACGAGTTGGATTTGCCGATCTTCCCACCAGAGGCAGAGATAGAGGCTGTGATCCGTGACATACGTTTGAGTCGCCATACGGGGTGTCCGATGCATATTCAGCATATCTCCACGAGGGGTGCGGTAGAGGCGATACGCCGGGCCAGAGCTGAGGGATTGGCGGTGTCGGGTGAAGCCTCACCACATCATTTGGCCATTGCGGCAGAAGATATACCTGGTGACGACGGTAACTTCCGGATGAATCCCCCTTTAGGCAATCGGGATGATGTTGAGGCTCTGTGTGCTGCGGTGATCGATGGGACGCTGGAGGTGTTGGCGACTGACCACGCCCCTCATACACCTGCCTCCAAGTCAAAAGGATTCAGGCGGGCACCCTTCGGAGTGATCGGCATGGAGAACGCGATAGGTGTAACCTATAGAGAGCTGGTATTGAAACGTGGCATGCCGTTGCACGATTTTATTGCCCGGTGGACTATAGGTCCGGCTGCGGTAATGAGGCTGCCATTACCGTCGTTGGCGATAGGTGAAAAGGCGGATCTGGTGTTGCTTGACTTTAAAAACGAATGGACTGTAGATCCCAGTAAATTCCGTTCTTTAAGTAGAAACTGTCCCTTTAACGGCGCAAGGCTTATTGGTCGGGCAGTTTTGACGATCAATCGAGGCAGGATAGTGTTTGAGGCGTAAAAGTAGAAAAATTCACCTCAGTGAGCGCAAAAAGGGAAGGTGAACACCGGGGACAGAGAAGCTGTGGCACGGGTGCTCATGCCCGTCTGCAGGTACGGAGCCTTGCGTTCCCGGTGGGGGGGCATTATTTACCATTTGTGATTGGCAGGGGCGGAAAAAAATGTTATACTGTGCCGGTGTTTTTAACTGTTAAGTATTAATGACAAAGGGGGGAGCGATGGAATTGCCTGTTTTGGAGGATATAGCTGTATGCGATTTGGCTATTGAGCCTATGGCTCTGTTTGATAAGAGGTGGTTTTTGTTGACAGCGGGTGATTTTGCAGCCGGTCGCTATAATACTATGACAATATCGTGGGGGAGTTTCGGGACAGTTTGGAATAAGCCTTTTGTGCAGGTGTTTTGTCGGCCGCAGCGTTACACTTTTAATTTTATGGAGTCTTTCGATAGCTTTACGCTGTGTACTTTCCGTCCGGCTTACCGGAGTGCGTTGCAGTTGCTGGGGAGTAGGTCGGGGCGGGTGTGTAATAAAATTGCCGAGGCTGGCTTAACGCCGATGGCATCACGCTCAGTGGCTGCACCGGGGTTTGCCGAGGCGGAGCTGATAGTTGAATGTAAAAAAATCTATGCCCAGCCGATGGATCCGCAAGGGTTTAAAGATGGCACAATCGACTCAAATTATCCAAGTCAGGATTATCATCATATCTATTTTGGTGAAATTTCTTTGATTCGTGGCAGTGCTGATTATGTCAAACGACAGGTCTGACGGCGTTGCGCCAGTTCCCGCCGGAGAACGTCCGCTGGGTGAGTTAATTGAAGCAGGCAGTCGATATCTGGCGCGTCGTGGTGTAGCAGAGGCTACCAGTGTATGTGAGTGGTTGGCGGCGAATCTGCTAGGCTGCGGCAGGCTTGAATTGTTGACACACACGGCGGCACCGGTGGGAGAGGAGCGGGCAGCTATTTTAAGGAGTCAACTGATACGTGTGGCTGGTGGTGAGCCGGTGCAGTATGTTTTAGGGGAGTGGGATTTTAGGGATTTGACCTTAACTGTTGACAGGCGCGCGTTGATCCCGCGACCCGAGACAGAGCAACTGGTAGATATAGTTTTGGCAGCGGAAGATTTGTGGTGTGGGGGGGCACCATGGATTGTGGATGTGGGGACAGGTAGCGGGTGTATTGTGTTGAGTCTGGTGCATGAACGGCCGGGCGCACGGCTGACGGCAATTGATATAAGCGAAGCGGCATTGGCACTGGCACGGGAGAATAGTGAGCGGTGTGGGGTGGGGGGACGGGTAGAGTTTCGGTTAGGGCGGGGGTGTGGTGAGTTTGTGGCGGGCAGTATAGATGCGATAGTATCGAACCCGCCCTATATAGCGAGCGGGGTGGTGTTGGGGCTGGAGCGGCATATTCGTGATCATGAGCCGCATACGGCTCTTGATGGTGGAGAGGATGGGTTGGATATTGTCAGGGAGATTACGCGTGACGCGGCGCTGGTGTTGCGTAGGGGAGGGAGGCTTTTTTATGAGATTGGTGATGATCAAGGGAGTGCCGTGCGTGATATTCTGGAGACACACGGTTTTGATGAGATAGAGATCAGAGAGGATTTGGCAGGTAAGACCCGTTTTGCCTTGGCGCGATTACGTGGTCTGTGAGCAAAGGGGGCGGTGAGAGGCGATCAGCGTTGGCGCCAGAGGAGTGTGAGGCCGGTGACGAGGAAGATGAAGTGAGGTCCCCAAGCACCGACAACAGCGGGGATGAGTTCACGTTTGGCGAGGATCATACCTCCATTAACTGTAGCAAAGAAGGTAAAGAAGAGAGCCAGTGCGGCAATTATCCCTTTGGCAACGCTTTGCCGGCCGGTGGCGATACCCATAGGGATGGCAAAGAGAGTGATAACGAGTCCAGTCCAGGGAGAGGCGAGGCGGTTGTGGATATCGTACCACTCTTCGTTGCGTTCACTCTGGCTGAGGTCGGGGTGAGTTTGCAGATAACGGAGGCGGGCACGGATGGGGAGGAAAGTCCAGTCGCGGGTCTCATTGACAAAGTCGTACGGGGTCTCGGTGAAGTTGGGCATGACCCTCATGGTGAGTGATTTTAGTTCTGGTGCAGCCGGTTGGCAGGGGATACCCATTTCGTCGTACCAGGTGTATTGCGGGTAGTGGAGCCACCAGGTGCCATCGAGGTATTCGACGCGCTTACAACTGATGACAACCTCGCGTGAGCCGTTGGGGCGTTCACAGGTTATCTGAACACCGAGGAGTGTGTCGGGGCGGTAGAGGTCGATTTTATTGATCCGCCAGATACGGCGGCCAGCGACGCTATAGTAATTAACGTTTTCGCGGATATCGGATGTTGCACTGAGAAACTGGCGTTTTTTCAACTGTTTTGAAAATTCGGCAGCAGCGGGTGAGAAAAACTCGGCACTGAGCATGCCGATGACAGAGCAGAGAATGGCGATAGTGGTCATGGGGCCGGCGATAGTGAAAATACTGATACCACTGGCCCGCATGGCGATAACCTCGCTGTGGCGGCACAATTGCCACATAGTATAGAGTGAAGCGAGGAGGAGTGCGGCAGCCATGAGCCAGTCGAAATACGGGGCGATAAAACCGGCAAAATAGCGGATGATGGTGAACGGTGAAGGTTTGGCAGTGGTGATATCGGAGAAGACATCGACGAGTTCGGCGATAATATAGAGGGCTATAAACGTAACCAGACAATAAACCAGCGGCTGCAGAAATGATTTTAATATATGGTGGCGGATAATACGCATGGTGTGAGGCTGTACCGGTTATGGCTCTTTAAAGGGCTTGTTTTAATAAAAGATATAGTGTGTAAGAGGTGGCCAATAAAGTCAAGAAGACAAAGATTATTGTTTTTTTATCAGATTTAGTAGAATATGGTGTTTTTTCAAGAGGGGCACCTATTAACTGTTGAGGAGTAGATTATGGCAGAGCGTAAAATTGAGGATATGGACACAAATTTTAAACAGGCAGCACCGGTTGCCGATGAGAAGGGGATTGTTTGGCGTGCGCCGACAGATGGTCCTTTTGAAGTGCGGGGGTTGTGGTGGTATAAAGAGAACGACTACGGGTATAGCAGATTGCCAAAGCGGGCGGAGCAGATAGTACGGCCGGATGTGTGGAGTTTGGGGCAGTGTCCGGCCAGTGGGCGTGTCTGCTTCAGGACCGACTCTACAATGTTGGCCTTGCGGCATGAGAACTCCCGGACGGGCAATATGGTGCATTTTGCTATCACGGGGAGCGATGGTCTTTTTGTTTATGAAGGCGAACCTCTGCTGGAGCGACCATGGAATATGTCGGTGCCGTATCTGGGCGGGACAGCTATGGAGAAAGAGATTGTTCGTGATATGCCGCGGCGCATGCGGACATTTACAGTTTACCTGCCACTTTACGCACCGTTGAGTAAAATTGAGATAGGCTTGGATGCAGAGGCGGTAATTGAGGCTCCGCCACCATGCAGACTCGACAAACCGATAGTTTTTTACGGAACATCGATTACTCAGGGGGGGTGTGCCAGTACAGCGGGTGGTGACTTTGTGAGCGCGGTGGGGCGCAAGCTCAATTTAGATGTGATTAATCTGGGGTTCTCAGGTAATGGACGTGGTGAGCCGGAGATGGCGCATTTGATTGCCGAGATAGATGCGGCGGCATTTGTGCTCGATTACTGCGCTAACACCACGGTTAATCTGCTGGATGAGACGTTACCGGTATTTATTGACATACTGCGGCAGAAACATCCCGAGACACCGATTATCTGCATGAGCAAAATACACTACTACGGTGAGGTGTTTAATGCGGCAGGGCGTATTAATTGCGAGAAACAGCGTGATGTGATGATCAGGCACTACATTGAGCGTCGCGGAGCCGGCGACAACAACATCCACTTTATTGACGGGTGGTCGCTGGTAGGGGCGGGTGAGGATATGGCGTTGGTTGATGGGGTACACCCTACAAGTCAGGGCTTTGCTATAATGGCAGAGAGGTTAGTTGCGCCGTTGCGCCATGTGCTCGATTTTTAACTTTCGGCAGGGCGATTTTCCCGGTATCCAGTTGATGGAGATGGGGAGGTTGTCCGGTTGTTGAAATAATCGTGGTTGCTAAACCGAGTGGTTAGAATGTATTATGCACAGCGAGAGATTGCCGCGCCTTTTTCAGGTTGCGGTTAAGTGAGTTTTGGCATAATTATGTTGGAAATTAAGGAAATATACAGGCGTTTTGGCCGGAACCCGGTATTGCAGGGTATTACGTTTGATGTAGCACCCGGTGAGGTGGTGGGAGTGTTAGGGGCAAATGGTGCCGGCAAGACGACCCTTATGCGCATTATGGCTGGCTATCTGGAGCCGGGCGCGGGTGAGGTGCTGTATAACGGCAGTGATATTTTTTGTGATCGGATGGTGTTTCGCAAGATTTTGGGATACTTGCCGGAGGGGTGTCCGCTCTACGATGAGATGTTGGTGGGCGACTATTTGCTTTTCAGGGGGTTGTTGCGTGGTTTGAGTCGGCGGCGAACAGAACGGCGACAGCGTGATGTGGCGGTTTTGTGTGGCGTGCAGGAGGTTTTAAACAGTCCGATACGGTCGCTTTCAGCAGGGTTTAAACGGCGTGTAGGGTTGGCGGAGGTGATGTTAGCACAGCCTAAAGTATTTCTTCTGGACGACCCTTTTGCCGGCTTGGATGTGGCTCATGCCTATGCGATGCGACAGGCCATGGCGGCAGCGTCGGCCCGGGCGGCAATTGTGGTGAGTGGTCATGACGTGGCGGGACTGGCTGAGGTCTGCACCAGGTTTATTGTGTTGCGCAAGGGGAGGATGATATTTTCCCAGCGAGTTTCCGAGCAAGATACCAGTGCTATGGTGCGGAATTTGTCGTTGATGGTCGCCGGTGATGAGTTACCTGTGGGGATGGAGGCAGAGCAATGAGAGCTGAGCGGGTGATCTGGCAACGGGAGGTGAAGGCGGCGCTGCTGCACGGAGCTACTTACATAGAGTGGGCGGCTTTTACAGCAGCGTGTGGCTGGTCGTTTACAGCGGCGTTACGGAGTGGTGATGGTGGATTTGTTCGGGTGGCGGAGTTGTGGGGACAGTCGGTAGGGTGGTGGCTCCCTTTTTTGAGTGCACTACTGACGATGCGTCTGTTCAGTGGCGAGCGAGCCTCGGGTACGTTGGAGACACTACTGACAGCTCCGGTTAGCGAGTGGCAGGTGGTATGGGGTAAATATTGGGCGGCATTCAGCATAGGGTTGTTTGGCCTCGCTTTAACAGTGGTACTTCCATTACTGATGTTGCCGTATTTGGCACCGGCATTGACAGTGGCGACATCAGGGGCAGGCGTGGCTCTGGCTGCGGCGGCTCTGGCGATACAACTGGCGTTGTGGATTGCCGTGGGGCTTTTTTTCTCTCTGTTATGGGTTCACTCGGTAGCGGCGTTGGTCTCTTCACTGTTTGTTTGCGTGTTGTTGCCATATGTGGCGACTTTGACTGCCACAACCTGGTTCTCAGTTGAGTGGTTGGCGCGGCTAGGTGTACCGGGGGGTGGTTGGGCTGCAGAGGTGGCAGGAGGGTTGATAGTGGTTTCGCCCTGGGTGTGCTATGGAGCAGGAGCCTGGTGTTTTGTATTTATGACCGTGCAACTCCTTGAGGTGCGTCAAATAAGGAGTTATTGAGATGAAACGGGAAGGTAAAAACCGACGGTTACGGCGAGCGGGGATACGGTTAGGGGGGAGTTTGGCAGCTCTGCTGGCACTGGTATTTGTAGTTTTATTAACCTTTGTGATGCTCTATTTGAACCCGGCATTTACGCTACCGGTGGGGAGTGTTGGGTGGGTTTCAGAGCGGGCGCAGGAGAGCGTGGGGAGACTGACTAAGCCGGTAAAAGCGACCTGTTTTATGGCGGTAGGGCATGTGGCGCACAAGCCGACGATGCGGCTGTTGCGTGGTTTGCGAGTGGCCTCTCTGGAGGGGGCGGGGCGTGAGTTGGAGATTGCGTTTGTGAGTCCGCAGCGTGATCTGGCAGCGGCGCGTGAGCTGATTGCGGCCGGGGTTTCCCCCGATTCACTGGTTTTTGATGATGGAAACCGTCGGGTGGTCTTTTCTGCAGAAGAGTTGTTTGTGCCTGACAATAGTGGTGCTGAAGATGGAGGTATGGTCTTCATGGGGGAGGCTATGTGTGTAGCGGCTCTGGAGCGTTTGGGACGGAGCAGGGATGAGAAGCTTTACTGGCTTAATGGGCATGGCGAGGCTCGGATAGATGATTACGACCCTAACAGTGGTTATTCCGATATAGCGCGAGAGATCATTCACAGTGGTTTTTCACTAGTCTCGCTATCTTTAGCGGAGGTTAAAGAGGTGCCGGCCGATGCCGCGGCACTGCTGATACTGTCACCGCGTTTTGAAGTGACCTCGGAAGAGGCAGCTTTGATACAGGAGTATCTCAACAAGGGGGGGCGGCTCCTTTATCTGGCATCTTTAAATGGTGAGTCGGGGTTGGAGGATGTGTTGTCGCGCTGGGGCGTGGTGATGACACGCTACCGGGCTGTCGATTCGCGTACGATAATGGGTGGAGATCTGGTGATTACCAGTTATGGAGACCACAAGATAACAACCGGATTTAAAGATGTGGCGACACTGTTTGGGGTTTCGTGGTGTATTGAGACAGTCTCTTTCGGTGTAGACATGGCGGCTGACAGGATCAGAACAACGGTTTTAGCGCAGACTTCGGCTAAGGGTTGGGGGGAGGCTGCCGGGAGTGAGGCACCGCTCCGTTATGATGCTGAGAGAGATATGCTGGGGCCGGTGACGGTAGCAGTTGCCGCGGAGAGGGGTGGAGGCACGGCCGCAGATCTAGGTTTCAGGGCCACACGGATAGTTGTGATTGGCGATGGGTTGTTTGCGTCGAATGGGAGGTTGGGGCGGCGTTACAGCGCCAACCGTGATTTTACCCTTAATGCCGTTAATTGGCTGACAGAGATTGAAGCGGCAACAAAAACTTCACTTGGCGGTGACATGGCTTTGGTTAGCGGGTTAGACCGCAACGGCTGGATGAAGGTGCTCTTATGGTTCTCCGGGGTGTTGCCCGGGGCGGTTTTGGTTTTGGGTTTTGTAGGGGCACGGCGCTACTACAGAATCCGTTGAAGGCAGGGTGCGGTAGAGTGCATAAACTACGGACAATAATTTTGTTACTAGCGGGGATTGCGGCTTGTTATACAGTGCTGCGTCTGGCCGATTCGCCACAGTGGGCGCGCAGGAGTTGTTTCTCCAAAGGGGCGCGTCTTTTTACCGATAATTTGAGTGAAGCCGACTCTCTGGTGATCGAACGTGGTGCACTACGGATGGCACTGCAACGTAAGGGGGGACGCTGGCTGGTAACCCAGCCTTTGGCTACAGGAGCCGATACAGCAACGGTGTTACGCTTTATTGATTGTCTGGAGCGGGCACCCCGGCTGGATCAACTGCCTTTGCACGATCTGCGACGCCGCGGGTTGTTACATAGCGATTTCGGGTTTACTCAACCGTCGGCTCGGGTGGTGGTACGAGGGGCGTTGAGCCGGCATGAGATAATTTTTGGAGGCCAGACACCGTCGGGTGACGGCGTTTATGCGGTGCTGGCCAATGCCGGTGATATGATAATTGTGACAGACTTAAAAGTGATTGAGTCGTTGCCAGGATCAATTGAAGAGTGGCGTGATAAATCGTTGCTGGGCGATTGTGAAGGGAAGTGGACAGCACTGGAGATACGGCGCCCCAATGCACCTTTTATGAAGCTGGTTTATGAAAACAATGTCTGGCGGCTTATTCAGCCGATAGTGGCACGGGCTTCGACAAAACGGGTGAGTGAATTATTAGAACTGTTTCAGGGAGCCCGTATTGAAGGGTTTATAACTCCAAGCGGTACCGCTGACGATAGTATTGCCAAGGCGGATCTCATGGGGTATGGGTTTTATGAGCTTGATGCTGATAACGCGATACAGTTGCAGTTTTGGGAGAGTGGGAGTCCGGCCGGTTTACGTGTGAGGTTAGGGCGTACAGTAGAGGGCAATATTGGGTTGGTGTATGCACTGACACCGGGTGACAACAGTTTGGTGACAGTGACAAATGCGCTGGCAGCGGCTGTCCCATCGGGTGTAGGGGATATACGCTCAAAGCGGGTATTTGATGGTACGACTACGGCAGTGCGCAAGGTGAGTATGCAGTATGATAATGAGACAATCACACTGTTGAGGTCTGAGGGGATTAGCGGTGAAGAGTGGCAGATTACAGCACCGGTGGCTTTGGCGGCTGATGGACATAACACGCGGCGGTTTATTAGTTCGGTGATGTCGTTACGGACCGAGATGTTTATTGAGCTCGATGAAGAACATTATGAGGTGGAACCACTATGCAGGATTGAGCTGGAGCTGGAGGGGGGAGAGGTGCAGCGTGCCAAGTTGTTGCAGTCGCCGGCGATGCCGACATGGTATGAATTCAGCCATAATGGTTCGGCTACAGCACTGGCGGTGAGTGTCAGTAATATGCCGCCGATTCTGATAAACCGTAGTGGTGTGCTGGAGTTGGCTGATAGAACTGTGATGTCAGTGGCGGCGCAGAGTCTGCAGCGGATCACGGTTAAGGGTGAAGAGCGCGATGAACTTGTAGAGCGCAAGGCGGGTACGGTGGGCGACCAGTGGGTTACTGCTACAGGGAGTGCAGATGTGGAGGTGTTGCAAGAGTGGGCGACGGCATTAAGCGAGTTGCGGGCAACGGACGTGGTACAACTCGGTTCTAAGGCACAAGATCTGGCGGCATACGGGTTGGATAAGCCCTGGCTTGAAGTGACTGTTGACGTTGACTCGGAACGAACCGTAAGGCAGACGTTGTTAGTGGGGCGGAAATCGGCAGAGAGCGGACGTTACGCTGCGGTACGTGGACACGATGTGATCTATGAACTGGCACCGGAGATTGTAGCTATGTTACAGCGTCCTCTTACGGTACAGTAGCGCAATGGTTAATATCTGATTATGTGGTTGAGTGGTAAAACAGTGTGGGCGGCAGTTGTCTTTGCAGCAATTTCAGCAACTGCTGGTGGCAGCGATGACACCACATTTTCGCGTCATATGGGGCGGATCCCTTCACTGGATCCTGCAAAAGCCTCTTCGGTGTATGCGGGGCGGGCGGTAGGGTTAGTATATGAGACATTGCTGGAGTATGACTACGAGGCACGTCCTTATCTGCTGGTGCCGGGTTTGGCAGCGGCAATGCCGGAGGTTTCGTCCGACGGGTGCAATATAACGTTTCGTCTGGTAACCAACGCCTGGTTTAGTGCTGATGAGTGCTTTGGGCGGGGTAGTGATGGTTTACTACTGCGGCGGCGGGTGGTTGCGGATGATGTGGTCTTTTCATTGAAACGCTTGGTCGATACCAAGCTGGCCTCGTCGGGGGCGTGGCTGGTGTTGGATCAGATTGAGGGGATACGGGCCTTTGCCGAACAGTCGGCTGAGGCCGGCAAGACCGATTATACAAGGGTGGTCAGTGGTTTGCGGGCTATTGACAGCGAGACGCTGCTTATAAAGCTTAACCGTGCCAGCCCCGAATTTTTGTGGACTTTGGCCATGCCATATGCAGCGGCAGTGCCGCACGAGGCGGTGGAGTTTTATGGAGAAGATTTCGGGGCGCAGGCAACAGGTTCCGGTGCTTACAGGTTAGCTTCATGGCGTAGAAATTATGAGATGACTTTTGAGCGGGTAGCTGACTGGCGTGGCTGGGCGGGGTTGCGGGGGGTGCCGTTTGAGCGGCTAAGGTATCTGGTAATTGACGATGTCTCCACTCAGTGGCTCACTTTTCTGGCGGGTGAGATCGATTTTCTGGGTGAAATATCACGTGATAACTGGGATGCTGTGATTGATCATCG
This sequence comes from Lentisphaerota bacterium, assembly GCA_012520735.1. Classification (GTDB taxonomy): domain Bacteria; phylum Verrucomicrobiota; class Kiritimatiellia; order RFP12; family JAAYNR01; genus JAAYNR01. The sequence goes on from JAAYNR010000094.1 coordinate 14,962, forward strand.
TGGGGGGTTATCGGATAACCTGACAGAGCGGGGGATAGAGCTTCATAGTATGGAGACACTGGAGGTGGCGTATATAGCCTTTAACTTTGATGACCCGGTGGTAGGGAGTAATATCTGGTTGCGGCGAGCACTGAATGCGGCTTTTGATGGCGCGCGCTGGGAGGCTTTTTATAACCACCGGGTAGTTAAAGCTGACGGCCCTGTGCCACCGCAAGTGGCGGGTTATCTTGAGGATCCTTTCCCATGGCCATTCAGTTTGGAGCAGGCGGCTGAGATGCTGATTCAGGCTGGTTATCCTGAAGGGCGAGATCCACAAACCGGGCGTAGGCTGAAGTTGACGCTTGATTTGGGGCAGACCTCGCTCGATACGCGGGAATCGACAGAACTGATATGTGCTTTTTTTGAGCGGATCGGTGTGGAGATTGAACCACGCTACCAGAATTGGCCTGCTTTTTTACAGCGGTTATCGCGTCGTGAAACGCAGATGTTCCGTATCGGCTGGGTGGGAGACTACCCTGATGCGCTTAATTTTTTACAGCTCTTTTACGGTCCTAACGAGACACCAGGGGTGAATCGCAGTAACTACCATAATGACATTTATGATGAGCTCTATCGGGAGATGAGTGCGATAGTTACAGCGGAGGAAAGGTTGGGGTTATACCGGCAGATGCAGGCAATTATCCGCGATGAGTGCCCCTGGGTGTTTATCCATTTCCCCCGTGCCTATAGTTTGTGTGGTCGACGGGTAGGCAACTACCGTCCGCACGATTTTCCCTATGGGATGGAGAAGTACATGGAGCGGCGGTAGTTGATTGGTTGCTGAGTCTAGGGGCGTGCGGGATAAATTAATTCACCCAAAGAAAGCAACGGATTAGGCGGATAGGTGCGTTGTCTTTTACTTTCTTCTCTAGGATGCCAAATATGGCACTTGCCGTGATAAGAGCCCTTCGACTGCGGCGCGGTGCGCTGTAGCTCAGGGCAAGCGGCGTTAACGCGCTGCGGCGGTTTCGGAGAGAAACGCCTATCTACTGCCGCACGGTATGCAGCATCGCGGTAGGGTGTGGATGTCTGAATATTCAAGCGCGGCGTTTGAGGCGGCGTAGTTTGCCGGAGACGGACATTTTCTGGACGGGGGTCATGTGGTCGACAAGGAGGATACCTTTGAGGTGGTCGGTTTCGTGTTGGACGGCGCGGGCGAGGAGGCCTTGGACGGTGATTGTTTGGCGTGCGCCGTCGAGTGCGGTGAAGCTGACTGTTACCTGATTGGCACGGGTGATGGCAGCGCTGATTTCGGGGAAGCTGAGGCATCCTTCTTCGCTGCGTTGTGTACCTTCAGTGTCGAGTATCTCAGGGTTTATCATTATCAGTGGCATGGGGACCGGGGCGTTGAAGGGGCGGCACTCGGTTTTTTCGGCTTCGGGGGGGATGTCTATGACGCATATCGCTTCGTCACGGCCGATCTGTTCGGCGGCCAGACCGACACCGTTGGCCTCGTACATTGTTTTGAGCATTAGTTCGGCGAGTTGGTGTGTCTCTTCGGTGATAGTGGTGATTGGTTTGGCGACTTTACGGAGTGCTTCGTTGCCGTAGGTGACAATGGTTTTTTCTTTCATGAGTGGTGTCCTGTGGGTTAGTTTGTGCGTGGTGGCAAGGTGACGCGCCACGGTATGGTAGAGTCTGATTTTTTGGAGGGGAGCTCGAGTGTCAGTTTACCGTCGGTAATGGTGTTGCGGCTGGTGGCTGGAGGTGTTGTGGTTTTAGCTACAGAGGTCGGCTCTATCTCTGGTGGTGCCGGGGCGGGCTGTGGTGGAGCAGGTTTTTTGGGGATTGGTTTGGGCGCAGGTGGTGATGGGTTTCGGGTAGCCACGGTGGCAGGTGGGGTGGTGATGGGGGGAGACACGGTGGCTGATGGTTCAGGAGTAGGCGGTGTAGCAGGACGGCTCTGCGAGGCTGTGTGGCGGTCGAGGATGTGGGCTACTTCAGCGCGTGGGATGATAGGGCCGACACTTGGCGGGAGTTGCGGGCGGGAGCGGAGTTGTTCGTTTTCTTGCCGCAGGGCGGCGATCTCGGCTTTAATTTTTTCGAGGTCAGCTTGGTCAGGCGTTGGTGGAGAGGTCTCAGGGGGGAGGGGTGGTGTTTTTTGTGCATTGGCCAGCGCGGCAGCAATCCGCTCTTCGATGGTGTCGGCGAGAGCTTTGGGGTCAAATTGAGGTTCGGGTGCCAAAACTGGTGATGCCGCCACTTGAGGGGTGTTTTTATTTTCAAGTACGGCTGTAAGGAGTTTGCTCTGGGTTTGTGACATATTGCCGAAGACGTAAACACCGATGCTGATGAGGGCGATCATCACCGCAACGAGGAGGATGGCAAAGAAAGCGGAGAGCATGATAAGGCGCTGGCGGGCGCGCTTGCGTTCGGTTTCAAGGTAGTCCTGAAAGGCTTTCAAGACAGGGAAGGAGTCGGGGTTGGCATGTAGGGCAGCATTATGGATTGAGACCAGAGCTCCCGATTCGTCTGCTTCAGAGGCAAAGGGTGTCTCGAAGGAGGGTTCTTCGGCGGCTGGTGTACTGTTTACCGATTGTTTGGGCGGGATGTTGGTTCTCACTGGCTCTCCAGGGCTTTACAAAATAGTATTTATGTATACGAATCTATGTAGTATAGTATTTTACAGGTCTTAACTCAATAGCTGAATTGAAAATAAAGAGGTGTGGCTGTCGCAGACGGTTGCGGACAATAAAACAGGTGATGGTTGTTATAGTATGGGAGGTGATATGGTGAGAGTATGTTTTGTTTTTATGGTGGCAGTAGCTGCACTGTGGTGCAGTGGTGAGCCGATGGCGGGGACACGTATTGTACATCCGGTTGATGGGGCGGTGATGGTTTATGTTCCGTCGGGGACGTTTACAATGGGGTTGAGCAGGGAGGAGGGTGAAGTGGTGGCTAAGCTGCTCGGTTTTGAGAGTGGCACTACTCTCTGGGTGGCAGAGGCCTGGCCGCAGCGGCGTGTGGAGGTGGGGGGATTTTTTATCGACCGTTGTGAGGTGACGGTGGGGCAGTGGCAACGTTATCTGGAGGCGACAGGTGGCGAACAGAGGCCATGGGAGACGGTGCGGCATTTTGGTAAGCCTGATGCGGTAAATCTGCCTGCCGGTGAGATAGCATGGCGTGACGCTATCAGTTATGCCGACTGGGCCGGTAAAGCTTTGCCGACAGAGGCACAGTGGGAGAAGGCGGCGCGTGGGGAGGATGGGAGACTTTTCCCCTGGGGTAATGATGCGCCAACTGAGGCGCATGGTCACTGGAAGGGGCGGCTCTATGTAAAGGTAGGGAGTTTCCCTCTGGGGGCATCGCCGTATGGTGCTTTGGATATGTTAGGTAATCAGTATGAGTGGACAATAGAGCGGAAGCGGCTCTATCCTGATAACCCGCTTAGAGATGACGAGCCGAATAGCAAGATGATCAAAGAGATTAACGATGGTCGTGACGTATGCCTGCGGGGAGGATCATGGTATCATGGGCAGGTGGGGTTTTACGCGGCCAAACGTTTTGGGTTTGGCCCTGAGGAGACCCATTACCACGTGGGGTTCAGGACGGTATGGGTGCCAGCGGAGGGCTATTTTGAGTCGGCGGAGTTTGCCGAGGCAAAAGCTAAAGCGGCTGCGTTGTCAGATTAATTTGATATTGCCATTGGCGGGGATGGCCCATGAGTTTGTGGTTTGACCGTGTGTAACGGTAAAACGGAGTTCGCCGCCAGCGCCATTTTTATCACGCTTGAGGGTGATGGGGGTGGTGCCGGTAGACCAGAAACTGGCAAAAATTGCTTTTGGAGCTTTGACGCGCTGGATCAGCGAAGTGCGCGAGGTAACTACCGACAGTTCGCCATAACTGCAGTGGCCCTCTTTAATAAGCGGGTCTTCAGCAACAATCATGGTGCCGGATGGTTGGGCGACAAAAACAGATTGGGCTGTGACACCGGCCTCGGCGATCCAAGTGAAGTGGGCACTGGTTTTGGCGGACCAGACACGGCTGTTTGAGAGGTGCTGGTAGCCATTTTCATTACTGAGGCGGATGGGACGGGAGGCATCGGGCGGGGTAACGGCACCGACGGCATGGAAGGTGTAGTCGAACTGTCTGGCTTTAGTGGCAGTAACACGGTAGATATCGAGAACACCGAGTTTGTTGACGATGAGGGTTCGTTCCAGTATTACATCGGGGTAGACGTTGGTGTTTATGGCCTGTACGGCACTGAACTCTTTTTCGGTCTGGAAGAGGCGCAGTTCACCGTCGGAGATGTTATCACGCCAGCGGTCACACTCCCAGATGGACTTAGTGGGGAAGTCGTAAGGGAACATTGATTTGCCATCAACGGTGACCGTATTGGCGGCAATTGTGGTGCGGCCCCAGGTGAGGTAGCGGTTGTCATTATAGCCACCAAGGCGGGCGGCATCAGTGAGACGACTGCCGCCAATATGGATATCGACATGTAGGGCAGCGGGGTGCTGGTGACCGGCAGCATGGGGGCCGTAATAGAGGTAGGCGGCGGCCGCTTTAGGGCCGGAAGAGGCACGTAAAACAGCACCGCCAAAACTGGGCATCAGTGTGCTGGAGCGTTGGAGGGTGTTGTTTACACCGACAATACCGGTGCCGCCAAATGAGAACTTACCGTCGGGATACGACTCCTCACGGATACGGGCAAAATCGATGATGCCGTGACGGGATTGGAGGGGCATGGGGAGACCCGGGATGTCACGCTTGGTGTAGTCACGCTCCATTTTATTAAGTAGCCAGGCGTAGTGGGGCTGATGATAAGCCTGATAAGCTTTATTGTAGAGAATACCCCAAATCCAGGTGCCGCGAAGGTTTGCGAGGCCACTGTCGCTGAGGAGTGAGAGGTCGCAGTTGCCGAAGGCGATGCGGAAGGGGGCATCAAAAGCGGCCTGCATGGTACGTTTGCCGGCAGGGCCATAGGCGCGGTGGTTATCTTTGAGGTCGTCCTGGCGCAGAGTAGGGAAGGGGTAGTGCCAGAGGTCACAGCCGGAGTTGTTGAGATTGTCGAGGATATTGACAAAGGCCATCAGGGTGTAGAAGTGGTAACCGGGGGTCCGTTCCCAGTGGTGGCCGTCGGCGAGGAAGTCGTGGCGGAATTGGTGGATCAGGCCATAGCGCCACTCGGCACCGCCTGAGCAGCCGTAGAGGGCATCATGGATACCCTGCATATCTTCAAGGGATAGAGCTACGGCGAGTCGCCCATACTGACTCCAGGAGTTGAAGTTGCCACAGGTGTAGTGATTGCAAGCGTTGCTGGCGTTATAGGTGGTGCGGAGCATATCGCGGAAGAGTTTATCGTCGCGATCGGAGAGTCCCTGCGAGGCGAGGAGGTCGTAAGCGATAGCGGCGGCGGCCACAGCGCGGCTCTCGTCGAGGTCGCTTTGGGTGAAGAGCTTCTTTAGTGGTTCGGTTGGCTGACGCAGACAATAAGTGGCGACTTGGCGCAAAGCGCGTAAGGCGAGGTCCTGTTGTTTGGTATCGGGGTTAATGGCACAGGCGAGAGCGTTATACTTGGCAAGGCGGAGCATGTCCCATTTTTCCACAGTGGTGGAGGAGTCTGATAGCTTATGACGGGAGAGATTCTCCTTGTCGGCCGCGGCATCTAGGAGGCGTTGCCAGGCGATCTGGCGCCAACCGCCTTTGGCTATACTACGGCGTACCAGTTCAAGCTGGCGGGCAGATACAAAGAGGTGAGGACGAGCCGGGAAGGCAGTTGGCATCACTTTGAAGGGGTCGTAAGTGACCTGTTCAAGCAGTTTTCGATCACAGCGGGGTGAGACAACATCGTGGTATGTAACGAACATTACGATGCTCCTTAGCGGTGTGTGGTGCAGTTTAAACTATTTAGTTTTAGTTCTGCGTCTATCGGTGTTATCGGTTGCCGAGAGTGGCAGCTTGTAGCGTTCCGCCAGTTCGGTATAACCGGGGATTTGTTCACGATAGCGCGAGATCATTTTTTTGAGCGCGGCGACTTGTCGTGGTGAGAGATTCTTTTTGAGGGCGTACTGTTGTGAGAGGCTCTCATAGAAGGCGTGGTCGTCAAATGTGACCTTGCCGCGTGTGGTTGGCTCACGCCAGGTGGTGATACCTGCCATCATCTCCAGCAACGCGCCGCTCTCTTCGTCGACTTCCGTGGCGTTTGACTCGGTAAAGAGGTTAAGGGCATCTTTTACCTTATCAAAATTATCAATCTGAGCCGCATTACGGGCAATGATTTTATCAAGGGCGTCGAGCTGGTTTTGGCTGAGTTTACGACCCGAGTCGGCTTGGAGTCGCAGGGAGTCGACAAAGCGCTGTTGAACTTCACTGAGCTCAATAGTATCGATTACAGCAAAACGCCGGCTGGCCTCTTCACGTGAAGGAGCGGCGGCATCGCTCTCGAGGATGGCGGCGTAGCCGAGTTCGGTAAGGAGAGCTTCGGCGTTAGGGATCTGGCTGCGGTAGCGGACGGCCACACGTGCCAGTGCCTGTAATTGTTTATCGGAAACGGCTTTGTTGCCAGACTCATGCTGACCACGTACAGACTGGACGAACCGTTCGTCGCTGTACATGCGGCGGCCACGTTTTACTTCAGCGCCCCACTCGGTGACATGTTCCAGCATGCTGAAGAGTGGCTCGAGCTTGGTTTTATCGGCAATGGGTTCGCGGGCGTTATCGAGCCAGCGGCGGAAACGGGTATAGAAGCCCTGCATCATCTCGTTCCACTGTACGTTGCCCTCTTCAACCTGATCGAGCGATTCCTCCATAGAGGCGGTAAAGCCTACATCAAAGAGGTCGTTTAATTGAGCTACGAGGAGGTCGCTCACCTGTAAGCCGAGTTCGCTGGGGATGAGGGTACGTTTTTCACGGGTGACGTATTCACGGGTGTCGAGGGTTTCGATGATAGAGGCGTAAGTACTTGGCCGACCGACGCCATTAGCCTCGAGTGCTTTAACAAGCGAAGCTTCGGTAAAACGTGGTGGTGGTTTAGTCTCTTTGCGGTCATTCAGCCACTCTATCAGTTCGATAGGTTCGCCGATCTCCAGTGGCGGCAATTTGTCGATTTCGTCGGCCTCTTCATTTTCATCGGCATCGACCGGTTTCTTGATATTAAGTTCCATTACTTTGAGGAAGCCGGGGAAGAGGATTTCGGAGGCGGTGGCAGTAAACTCATAAGTGTGTTTTTGAGCTGGTGGCGGTACCGGGGCGACGACGGCCGTGCGCTGTTCGATGCGGGCAGTGGCCATCTGGCTGGCCACAAAGCGGCGCCAGATCAGGTCGTAGAGACGGAGCAGCGGGGCATCGAGCACACCTTTAAGCTTTTGTGGCGTGAGGGTGACATCGGTAGGACGTATGGCTTCGTGAGCCTCCTGCGCGCCAGAGCGGCTGCGGAAAAAGTTTGGCTGGTCGGGGTAAAACTCGGGGCCGTATTGGCCGACAATAAAGTCGCGAGCCTCGGCACGGGCATCGGCTGAGATAGAGACTGAATCGGTACGCATGTAGGTGATTAAACCGCCAGTGGCGTTGCTCTGGATGCCATCGACACCTTCATAGAGACGTTGAGCCAGACTCATAGTACGGCTGGGCGAGAAGCCACAGACGCTCGAGGCGGCCTGTTGCAAAGTGCTAGTGGTAAAAGGTGGAAGGGTGCGTCTGGTGACTTGGCGGGTGCGGATATCGGCAATTTTAAGGGCGCGCCCTTCGATATCGGCGAGGATTTCGTTAGCAGTGGATTCGTCGCGGATGTCGGCTTTTTCGCCGTCAATTTTAGCGAGTTTGACGACAAAGGGGTCGACAGGCGCAACTTGTTTGCGGACATTGGCACCGATGATCCAATATGGCTCAGGGATAAAGGATTCGATTTCACGTTCACGCTCACAGACCAGACGCAGCGCCACTGATTGTACTCTGCCGGCACTGAGGCCTTTTTTGATGCGGCGCCAGAGGAGTGGGCTGACCATATATCCGACAATTCGATCTAATATACGGCGTGCCTGCTGGGCATCGACTCTATGCTGGTTAATGGAGCCCGGTGCGGCTATAGCGGCACGGACGGCGCGCGGGGTGATCTCATTATAGGTGACGCGGTAGAATGGTTTGCCTTTGGCCGCATTTGCCAAGACCTCTTTAAGGTGCCAAGCTATGGCCTCTCCTTCACGGTCAGGGTCGGGGGCCAGATATATGGCACTACATTCGCGAGTCGCCTTACGCAACTCTTCCACTACTTTAGATTTACCTTTGGAGAGGACATACTTAGGCTCGAAGCCGTTATCGACATCTATGCCGATCGATCTCTCCGGCAGATCTCTGATATGTCCAATCGACGACTTCACCATAAACTCTTTACCCAGTATTTTGCCGATAGTTTTGGCTTTGGCAGGTGATTCAACAATGATTAATTGTTTCTCCATTCTTAGTCTTCCTTTACGCCACTAGCGGGCGCGTTGTGTCCGTTCAATTTTTTTTACCATGCCGCCGGGTAATAAACTCACAAGGCGGCGCAGTTGCAGCCCAACCAGCAATGCGTTTACGCGGCTGGCAGGGAGGTCACTGCTCCTTATCAGAAAGTCGACATGGCGCTCCTCATCGAGGAGGCCGATCAGGTGACGTTCGTCGTCGCCCAGTTTTGGCTGTGGGGCATCAACCGGCTTAGTTGCCGGGGCTTGAAGGGGGGTAGGGTGCGGGGTGTTATTAAATTGTTGGCGGCTGCGCGGCATGAGGTCTTGCAGCTCTTCAATGACATCGTCGGCGCAAGTTATAAGGCGGGCACCATCGCGAATAAGTTTATGACAACCAACAGCGTTAGGGGAGTCGATCCGGCCTGGTACAGCCATGACGGAGCGGTTTTGGTCAAGAGCCTGATTTACGGTGATCATGGTGCCGCTGTTGAGCGGTGATTCTATCACCAGTACGCCCTGACTGAGGCCGCTGATGATACGGTTGCGCATGGGGAAGGTTTGTTTGTCAGGTTGGCGGCCAAAGGGGTATTCGCTGATCACAGCACTGTCGCCGCGAGCCATGGTTCGGGCCAGCTCGCGGTTTTCGGTAGGGAAGATACAGTCGAGAGCACCACCAAGGACGGCTACTGTGCGACCCTTAGCCTGTAGGGCTCCGTTATGGGCTTCGGTGTCGACACCACGGGCCAGTCCGCTGACAATAACGAAACCTGCGGCGGCTAGTTGGTAGGAGAGGAGGCGGGCTGTCTCCCGGCCATATATTGAGGCCTGACGTGTACCGACGATTGCCACCGCTGCGTCACTGAGTGCGGTGACATCTCCGGCTACATAGAGAACCAGTGAAGGGTCGGTGATCTCTTTAAGCAGCGGGGGGTATTCGGGGTCGGCCCAGGTAACCAGCGTTACATTCAGTTTTTGGGCACGAGAGAGTTCATCATCAAAGCGGACTGTACGCAAAGCCTGATAAAAAACGGCGGCACGTTCGCGGCCAATACCATAGACTTGAGCAAGGTCGGCCTCATTGGCCTTAAAAATTGCTGCAGCCGAGCCGAATGCTTTCTCCATTCGCCTGACTGTAACGGCACCCATGCCGGGAACCTTATTCAGTGCTATTAGTGCTTCCCGTTCCTGCAAGTTTATACCTCGTTGTCACCTTTAGCGGTTTTTTCACAGATTTTGATATTAAGTTCGCGTAACTGAGCTTCACTTACTCGAGCCGGTGCGCCCATCATCATGTCTTGTGCTTTCTGATTCATGGGGAAGGCGATCACTTCACGGATATTATCGGCATCGGCCAGCAGCATAACCATGCGGTCGACTCCTGGGGCGATGCCGCCGTGCGGTGGTGCACCATACTTAAATGCGTTAAGGAGGCAGCCAAATTGTGTCTCAACGGCTTGTGGGCCATAGCCGGCGATCTCAAATGCTTTATACATCACCTCAGGGAGGTGGTTACGGATAGCACCACTGGAGAGCTCGACACCATTACAGACTACATCGTACTGGTAGGCGAGGATATCGAGCGGTGGTTTGTTCTGTAATGCCTCCATGCCACCCTGAGGCATGGAGAAGGGGTTATGCGAAAATATGATAGCACCGGTCTCGGGGTCTTCTTCAAACATGGGGAAGTCGACAATCCAGCAGAATTTAAAGGTGTCAGGGTTGATCAAGTTCAGGTCGCGCCCCAGTTTAATACGGATTTCACCACCGATTTTAGCGGCTTTAGACGGTTCATCACAAACAAGGAAAATGGCATCGCCGCTACTGATACCACAAGTGTCGGCCAGGGCAGCGAGTTCGTCGGCAGTGAGAAATTTCTGGATAGTACCTTTAACGGTATCGGTTTCCCAGACCAGATAGGCGAGACCTTTGGCACCGGCACTCTTAGCAAACTCGGTGAGTTTATCATAAAAGCTGCGTGAGCGTTCACCGATATTCTTTACAGGAATGGCTCGTACTGCGGCACCGTTTTTAACAGCACCGGCAAAAGCGTTAAAGCCTGAGTTACTGAAAAGGTCACTCACATCGACCATCTCGATGGGGATACGGAGGTCGGGTTTGTCGCTGCCGTATTTGAGCATCGCTTCACGGTAGGGGATACGAACCCAAGGGGCAGGGTCGGTTTTTTTGGTAGAAAATTTGGTGAAAGTACTGTGGAGTACATCTTCCACTACGGCAAAGATTTCGTCCTGAGTGACAAACGACATCTCCATATCGAGCTGGTAAAACTCACCGGGGGAGCGGTCGGCGCGGGCGTCTTCATCGCGGAAACAGGGGGCAATCTGGAAGTAGCGGTCAAAACCGGAGACCATTAGCAACTGTTTAAAAATTTGCGGTGCTTGCGGGAGCGCATAAAACGAGCCGTGGTGAACGCGGCTGGGGACGAGGTAGTCGCGTGCACCTTCGGGAGAGCTGCTGGTGAGGATAGGGGTTTGGAACTCGTTAAAGCCCTTAGCAGTCATTTCGTGACGCAAATGTGCTATCACCTGCGAGCGTAAGACGATGTTTTTATGGAGGGCCGGTCGGCGCAGGTCTATATAGCGGTATTTCAAGCGGAGGTCTTCATAGCTCTCTTCATCGCCATCGACCTGTACGGGGAGTGGCTCAGCAACAGACTCCACCTGACATGCGGTTACCACTATTTCAATGGCACCAGTGGGGATATCGTTATTAGCGCCGCCTTCACGAATAGCGACACGCCCCTCCACAGTGATCACGCTCTCGACCCGCAGGCGGGAAAAAGTGTCGAAAAACGGTAGTTCAGGGTTAATAACCAGTTGCGTAAAACCGTAGTGATCGCGAAGGTCGATAAAGAGGATACCGCCGTGATCACGCTTACGGAAAATCCAGCCGGAGAGTTTAACAACGGCGCCAACATCGGCTTCGCGCAGTTCGTTACAATTGTGTGTGCGATAGGTATTCATAAGGTAGTATTCCTAAAAAAGTGCTTAATCATACCACGTTAGCTGACTAAAGCAAGATTAGTTATTGATTTCAGCGAAAATTGTGACTACTTATTCCAGCATAAGATCACGGAAAGCCTCTATTTCGGATGGGGTGATACCACATTGGAGGGCATACGCCTCTATTTTTTCATTGATGTCAGCACCGGGGTAGGTGTCGAAACCACGTGTCAGGTAGTAAAAACATCCCTCGTGGTCAAAACCGGGAGAATACTCAAAAAAGCCAGACATCTCCCACTCCAGAAACAGCTCTTCTTCACTGACCCCCAGAAGCCCATGGAGGATTAAGGTGATCGACCCGGTGCGGTCTTTACCACCGATACAGTGCATGATAAAGGGGTAGATGTTTCTATCAAGGATGGCGCGGAAGAAGTTACGGAAAAACTCATGACCGACCGGCTGGTGGCTGCGACCATAGGCTGTTGCGCAGTGGCGCAGCCAGGCGACATCGGGCCCGAGGGGCGATTCAGTCATGCCGTAACACTCCTGATCTTTCCGGAAGTCGATATCTGTTTTGATGCCGAGATGGTTACGGAGATAGTCGATGGTACTCTCATCAAGGCGGCTGGCACCGGGGTGGCGCTCCTTAACCACTTTCAGGGTCTCTTTGGTTGCGGTTTCGAGGTGTTCAATCATCTTCTCGACGGCTGCCTGCGAGTCAACCGGTTCGGCTGAGCCACAACACCAGGTCCAACTGGCACAACCACTGCGAACCAGAGCGACAATAAGGTTGCGCCCTTTTTTTACAGGGATATGGAGGGTGTAGTTAGTGGCGGAGACGGGTGCGATAGTATTGCCGCTAAGTTTATCAAAAACTTTTACACCATTGATGCGGATGTCCCAAAACCAGTCGGCGCCACAGCCAAGCTGGATATAACCGTTGGAGGGGGAGTCAAACTCCTGCATAAAGATGGCGGGATCAGCCTCGCGCGGCTCTGCGAAAAAAGTGGCACCATGGCGACTTGTAGTCATGGTTTCGGGTGCGGCACCAAGGAGAGTTTGCGGTATTGTTTTGAGGGCATCGAGCAACGGGCCGGTGGTGGCGTCGAGTTTGTTCTCATCGGGGCGGAAGGCTGTCCAGGAGTGGTGTAGAGGATAGGGGATGAGTGTGGTTAGGTGGGGGTCGAGCAGAGATTTACGGGCGGAGTCGAGAGCGACAGTCAAAGTTCGTTGGCGGTCGATATGTTGCTTATAGAGCTCCCGATACTGCGGCATGGTGGCTAACTCTTCGAGGTCGTGATAGACCACAGTGGCATTATTATTAAGGCCGGCTGAGCGATAGATCAGCCCCTGACGTACACGGCGACCATACTTGGTGTGGTAACCGCCAATATCACGCATATTTAGTACACCACGATAGGGGATAGGATTAGGGCCGTCTTCAGCACCGCCCACCCGCATCAGGCGCGGGGCGTGGTTTTCAGTATTAAAAGTAGCGATAGCAGAGGAGGTCTTCAGGCCATTGACGGTATAGCTAACCTGCCAATAGTAGCGTGTGCCAACCTTCAGGCCCCACACTTTGGCACTGGGCTCAGTAGTTTTGACAACCAGAGCTTCTTTGAGATCGGGGGTGGTGGCAACAAACAGCTCAAACTCACGACACTCACTATTTTGTGCAAGACCACGAAAAGACTACCGGTAGAGGCTGATAGCCGACCTCCAGCATCTTATGTCTGCAGGTGATATCGCCATAATAAGCGATGCGTGGTTCCCGCTTCATAGCCATATAGGCTTTATGCTGCTCTTTAAGCTGACTTACAGTGGAGCCTTCAATCGGCGTTAGTAGCTAACCTGTTAGCTACTA
>JAAYNR010000291.1 GCA_012520735.1 Lentisphaerota bacterium
CTCCCCAGGCACCAATATAAGTGCACAAAAGCCAATGTTTACAAGGGTTAAGCCTGCATCATTTGCTAAACGGGACTAGCCCGTTTTCTTTGATAAATTTGACGTTGGCACGGCATTGCTTGACACCAGGATAGACACGAGAGACCTCTTCATCGGTGGCAGATTCCACACGGAACACGATATCACGGGCATCGAGATTGCGTGCCCGCATGGAGCGTCCGCCATGCCAGCCTTGGGGTAGTGATTCCCCAGCAGACAATATTCGGATAAAAAGAAGATTTTAGGCCACACCAGGCGATGTTCATTGTGCTGCCCCCAAATTTGCGGCCACTTGTAAAGCCCGTCACAATGGCGACGAATCATATCTATCACGATCCACTCGTCCCAGAATGGAATGTTAACGCCATACACCCAAATGTATAGTGCCGTACATACTACCGAGCTTGCCAACAATGCCCATAAAAACGGCAAGACCAATGGCCGAGCAAAATAGTCTGCAAGTTTTTTTATTGGCATATCTTTTATTATCCCCCACGCCGCTACGGTTTGATAGTTACCGGTGTCCCCAGTGGCAGCAGCAGGTGGAGTTCTTCAACGTCGCTGTTGCGCATGCGAATGCAGCCGGCACTGGCTGCCCGACCAATGATAGAATCGTCCCAGGTACCATGTATGCCATAGCCCTGAACGTTGGCAGTGTCGCCAGTTGCAGTCAGGCCCAGCCAGCGTGTCCCCAGTATGTTTTCAGAGTCACCGTAAGGGACGGCAGTGCCGTCGGTGCGCCACCAGGCCGGATTGACAATACGATTGCGGATTTTGAAAGTACCGGTCGGGGTATCATCAGCCCGACCTACAGAGACCTGATAACGCTTGAAGAATTTACCGTTTAAGGTAATTGTCAAAGTACGGGTAGCCTTAACTACCTCAAGGGCAAACTTGGGGTGATCAAGGGTGCGCAAATCACGCCCGGTTACAATTTTATTGGGATCGGCTAAACCGTTAGCACGCATCAGGTACTCTTGAGTCACACCGAAACGGCGCGCAATCAATGAGAGAGAATCACCACGCTGAATAGTGTAGGGTGTCTTGCCGTCCATCGGTTGGCGCGATACCACCAGCGGCAAAGCGACAGCACCGATCCGCCCCTCGATAGCACTGCGGGCAGTGTTGTTGGAGTCGGCCAGTAAGGCCGCATGGTAGGCCAGATATGCTGCGGCTAAATCGGCATCCAACGCCAACTTGTCGGCACGCTCAATCATAGTGCGCAACTCATCAGGCAACGCCTTGTCAGTCAGTGGCTGAGGCGGCCGAACCGATTGCGCCACCATCACAGTTGGTGATGGTGGCGGCTCGGGTTGCGATTTTTTCTCCACCAGTGCCCGCCGCTGACCAATTGTTTCACGATCCAAATTACGGCAGACTCTGATCCCTATCACGGCTACAACAACGAGTATTACCACAGCGGCGAGTTTTGGCCAGAGCGGTGGACGCTCCTGGCCAAAGTCTCTCTCTAAACCGTATCTGCCATTACTCATCGAAAAGCTGCCCCTTACCGGAGCACGGCACGGATGCGGTAGAATCCTGCCGGGCGCCCGGCGTTGTTAATGTCATCGCTAATGTTATAACTGCCACTGGTTTCATCAGTGCTGATCTCCTTAACACTCTCCCACTGCGGATCCTTAAGTGAGTCAGTGCGCTCCAGTACATAAGTCACTGCAGCATTCAAACGTTGCGGCACGCCGGCCTCTCTGGCGGGTCTCTCATACATACCCATCCGCGTAACCGGTGTGCTGTTCGCTTGAATATCCCAGGCCCAGCCCAGTTCAGCCGCAGCACTATCCATAGCCGTAATACGCAACGAGTGTGCCTGTGTCGGTGAGAGCCCCAGATCAATCGCCTGGCGGTCACTGATACCATCACCGGAGGTATCTCTCCGTGTGGGGTCAGTCCCATAGAAGAACTCTTCGTAGTCGTTTACACCGTCGTTGTTAAGGTCGGTATATACACCATCAACCAATCCCATGATCCCCAACCAGCTCTGATCGCTTGCGCCTGCCAACAACCCGCCATTATTAGCGTACTCGTAAGCATCGGCAATCATATCCTGATCACTGTCAACATGGAGTATCCTCACATCAGCCACAGGTGACTGCGGCGCATATGCCGGGTAGAGAGGCTGCGGCTGCAGATACCAGGTGCCGGT
The DNA here is from genome assembly GCA_012520735.1 of Lentisphaerota bacterium. Classification (GTDB taxonomy): domain Bacteria; phylum Verrucomicrobiota; class Kiritimatiellia; order RFP12; family JAAYNR01; genus JAAYNR01. The sequence goes on from JAAYNR010000291.1 coordinate 2,201, forward strand.
AATAGCGGCACCCTTACGGTAGTAGCCCCACGACTCCCAGATATCGCGGTAGTTGTTATTGTTCTGGTCGATATAAGCGACTACATAGTGCGGCTTGTTCGCCTCCAACCCTTCAAGTGTCACTGTCAACGGCATCGCCGATACTCCACTCACGCTCTTCTGTGCTACCGGTACATCGTTAAGCGAAGCTGTGGTAAATGCCTGCACGCGGATTGTCGCTGCCGGTGGCAGATAGTTCGCAGTGAGGTTCACCTTAATGCTCGCCAAGTCAACAGAGCTGCCCAGTGCCACATTAACCTCAGCTCCAACCGAGTAGGGGCTTGCGGTAGCATCAGGATCGCGCGATTGCAAAGCGCGTACACGCCAATAGTATTTGGTACCTGCCAGATTTGCGGCAGGGATAATATCACCCCAGTGAAGCGGTGGTGACCATATCCGCAGCCCATTGATATCGCGAGCCGGCGGTGCCGGCAATATACCTGAGGAGTAGATTGGCGAACCATTGGCTTCAGTTGTAATCTGCAGCTCAAAAGCCGTAGCTGACCGATCCATCTGCCAGCTGAATTCAGGGCGTGGGCGCATCTGTACCGCTCCACCCACAGGCAAAACCGCCAGAGGTCTCTCTAATGACACATCACTGTAAGTGATCAGACGATCAGTCCCTACAACCACCCCATCAACCATAATTCTGTAGCTCGATGTCGTAAGTATCGGTATAGGTGTGGCACCACCAATTATGCCGCCCCAGTCGAGTCCAGGCATTCCGTTACCAATATGTGCATTAGGATCTGTAATATCGCCCTCGTGCAACCATGTACGTGGTGCTAATATCGACTTAGCGAAAACAGTAGCTACTTGATTAGAGCCATCAATCTCAACTATGCGCTGTATCACCACACTGTAACTTTCACGTGTCTGGTTGGCCGTCCAGGCAAAACGGAGATAGCCATTTACCGGAGTGTCAGTCAACGTAAAAGCCAGATCATTCCTATCCCAGCCTACGTCATAGGGGAAACGATCGGCCAAGCCTGCCGGCTCACCCTCATCCCAGACCCCATTGGAGTTGTTGTCATAGAAGGCGAAGAACCAGTTGTCCCCCTGACGCAAGTGACCGCTAGTGGCATTGGTCACAGTGGCACTGAAGCTACCGAGCTCCGAGCCGGTAAAGACAAACGTGGCATCGGGCCTGCCGTTCATGGCACGGTTGCTGTAAGCCAGCACGGTCACCTGACCAGTACGCCGTGAGCCGTTGTAATTAAAGGCGCAGTTGACCTCCGGTATGGGCATGCTGGCTGCCGAATCAGGACGTGTCATCACACCCGTCTTGGCCGAGTGGCGAGCCTCAGACCAGTTGTCCCAGCCATCACTATCAGGATCAGTGTGTGAGTCATAAACCGCCGGACTGGCATAGAACGAACCATACAGACGCTCCCACCAATCCTCAGTGTAGTCATAATCGGTATAGACCTCACCGGAACCAAAGTCCACCGGAGAATCGACCGGAGGATCATTTTCTTCATCAACACCCGGGTCACCTATCTGGGCCATAACTACATCCCCAATCAGGGTACCGCCATTGCTCCAGTCATTCAGCCAGTCACTGCCGTAACCGGCAGCAAACTCCTCAACTTGCCCCTGCCACCACTCTGGCATACCACTGGTGCCGTAGTGACGGCCGGTAGCGTCAGGACCAACAGCACTGGTGCCGTCGTCAAAGCGGTAGTACGAAACCAGTGACGGATAAGCCTCAATGTAATAACCCACACCATTCATCAGTTGCCCGATGTTACCCTCATTCAGCTCACTGGAGAAGATAGCCACTTCGTCGATCAAACCGACAAACCCTTCACCAACGCGTGCCACAACAGGACCGGCACCGCTGGTCGTCGATTTTTTGGAGGTCTCGATTGTGTTCTGCAGTGTCCCGTTGACAAACACCGAGAGGCGTCCACTGGCAGCGTCAAACGATGCCGCCAGATGGGTCCATGCTGCGGTCGGAATAGCCGTTGCCGATGCCGCAATAATATCCGCCGTTTGATCATACGGTGTGAAACGAGCCTGTGGCTTACCATTGACCAGTTCCAGCGCATAGTTGTAGACACCGTTGGCCACCTGCCGTGCCACAACCATACCGTTGGCATTAGCTTTGTTAGGCTTGACCCAGGCTTGTATTGTCCAGGTGCTCAAGGCAAAGCGTGCCTGACGCGGCATCTCCACATAACCGGAGGTGAGCTTCAACACACGGTCTGCAGCAGGAGCCAATGAGTTAGCCGGACTCTCATCGTCACCATCAATAATACCATCGTCATCGGTATCTGACAGACCGGGATGGCTGCCATAACGCTGCTCGTCCTCGTTAGAGAGACCGTCGTTATCAAAGTCTTCCTGACCATCAGGTATACCGTTGTTGTTGCTGTCGAAATCGCGAGGGTTGGTACCGTTCAGAATTTCGGTATAGTTATCCAGCCCGTCACCAGTGACCAAACCGGTCTGGTCAATCTCGGCATCATTCGGCAAACCATGATCCTGGTGGAATACGTGGCGACCACTGGCATCCGGCAGCGGTGTGGCATTCCAGATATTGTAATAACGCGACCACGCCTGACCATGCCAGGCAGCACGTGGATCGGCCACACTGGTATCACCGCGAACAATCAACTCTATATCGTTCACTGTCAGCGAGAGATCAAACTTCATCCGGGTGAACTGGCGTGAATAGTCACGATTGTAGTGATAACCGATCTCAATCAACGTCAACCCCACTGCATTTTCAGTGGTCAGCAACACCTGGTTACGTCCACGCTTGAGCAGCGATACCAGAACCGAACGGTCTGTGTCTGCCTCGTGGTCGTAAAGATTACCGTTAATGTATAGTTCGTGGCTAACCGTGCCAAAGAGTGAGAACTCCAGAGCAGCCTTTTGCGGCTCCTGATTCACATAGATATACTTGGTGAAGCTCGAGTATAGACCATCATCACCCACGGATGATGTCTTAGTATCGGCGTACCAGTTAATCTCGGGCACATTATTGGTGTTGCCCGGATCAAGTGTAGTCCAGCCGGCATGGTCACCGAGCGAACCATAAGCGATAAAGGTGCGGAAGTAATTTATGCCAACCATCTCCTGAAGGTTGAACTGGGGCACCTCAGCACTCGCTGGATTCCACTGCTCCAGCCAGATATCTTCACCCATGGTGTACATCTGATCGTTATTGAAGTCGTTAAACCACATTCCGGTGTAACCGTAGGTACCATCGGCGGTAAACCACTCGCCATAATCGGCGTATACCTGAATATCCCACTCGGCATTATACTCGCCACGACCACGGTAATTGCCACCCAGCCCATCATCCGGGCCGTCA
>JAAYNR010000125.1 GCA_012520735.1 Lentisphaerota bacterium
GGAGATATCAGAAAAAGGCGACTTTATAGCTATGATCGTTAATGGTGCCTTCGACGGCCACAACCGCTCTTTCGGTCACCCCGGTTTGTGTATCGTCGAAATTCCCCGCAATGAGCGTTAATACCGTTCATCTGCCACCACCTCACCGCTGCGAACGTGTCTCGCTGACCCGCTTGTAATATGCCCCGACAATCGCCTCATAGCCCGGGGGGATATCATCGCGCAACCCCGACCACAACTCATCCGCTTCCCGGCGCGTCAGCCCTGCCGCTTCCCGACGCACCCGCTCCGCACCGCCAACTGCTGTGCGGGAGTCTCGAATACGCCCCACCGCAGCATCAAAAGTCTGCCTGATTACCGTACCATCACCCTTCTCTGCTGCTGCCTCGAGCTGTCGCATGTGTGTGATCGCCGCCCCAAGATCGCCCGACGGTAAACCACGTGCCCGCAAATGTGGTGCCAGTCGCTCCGCCTGCTGCCGTATCTCCGCCTGTTTGTCAGCTAATCGCTTCATCGCATCGAGCCGCGGTGGACTCCCCGGCCCCTGTAACCCTTTCTCTCCAAACCCCGACAGCTTACCGCCACCAGTCGCGCCACCGCTATCTTGCCGGGCACTGTCTTCAATACTGGCCGACTCAAACGGTGTATCGCTCAACCTGCTCGGAGTCTGGCGCCCATCCTTCCCCTCCGCCGCACTCTCCACCATTTGCCCGGTACTGCGACCCGTCCGCCCCTCACCGGAACGCCCACCAATCTCCTGCTGATTCGGCAATAGATTACCCGTCACCCCTTTAGCACTCATGCTCGATATCGGCCCATCCATTGCATCCCACCCCGCCCCTTTGTCTAACGAGTCAATCCAACTGCTCGTAGCATCCTCTACATCCTCGGTCATCGCCTCTTCTTCATCAAGCAAAGCCCCCACAATGTCTTCCAACTCTCCAGGGAGCTCCGCCATAGGTACATCAGGGGTCACGCCCGGGTCTTCCATCAGCCATTTCAAATAATCGGGTTTATCCGGCAACCACCGCTCCAAATTATTTACCAGCTCTTCAGCATTCTCCAGCCCCGACTGCTCCAGCGGCACCGCCAGCTCCAGTTTTTTAGCGTAGAGCTCTTCAGCCGCCTTTTGCACATCCTGCCACACCTCATTAAACTCATCAGCCAAGGAACCATCGGCAAAATCCTGCAACGGGTTTTTAGCCAGATCATTAATTTTATCCTTCAGGAAAGCGGCCCATTTAGCCTCTTCCCGCGCCAACTCACCAAGTATCTCCTCCTCCTCGGCCGTTAAATCTTCCGGCAGCCGCTCCGCCAGCATCCGACTCTGCTCTACAATGCGGCGCTGCACCCTGACAAAATCCTCCATTGTATCGAGCAACTCACGTAAACGCTCCTCATCTGTCGCCATCATCGGTGCAGTCGCACCGGCCGCACTCTCTGCCGCACGGGCACTGGCAGCCACACGCCCCTGCAGTGCTATCAGCTCTTCCAGAATATAAGTCTGGCGCTCCGCCAATCCATTTACCCGCACCTTCAACTCCTGCTGCACAGTAGCCTCAAACCGACCAATGGTCGCCAAAGCCAGTCCCATCTCCAGCTCTACCACATTACGCAACCGCCCCGTATATGTCGGCCCCTGTAGCGTATCATCTGCCGCTGTCAAAGCCTCCCGCCCACATCTCTGTGCCATCTTTTGTGAGGTCTCAATTGTTTTAACGTGCCGTTCCAGACTCCCCGCACTTACCGTCTCAGCCACATGAAGCTCCAAGGTTCGGGTAGCACCTAACGAACGCCTCTCTGCCTCAATTGCCCGTTGCAATGCCGTTACAGCCTGCTGTGCCGCGCTATCATTACTCATAAATTCACCAACACGCCGCACTCGTAACAAGACTCGCTCTGTAACACCGGTCTGCCCGGCGCAATCCACACCATACCCCTGCAGGGGATAGACCTCACCAGCCTTAAAAGCACCCCCTGCTGTCACCCTGTACACCTCCTCAACTTCCCGCTCGCCCGGCACCTCTCCATACTCCCATTCGTGTCTGACAACTACTGCTTCACCGGCAAGCTCGCCAATCGTTACACCTATCCGCACCAGACCATAATCGTCATTACCAGTCAGCGTAAACTGCAACTCCTCACCCGGCCACACCAGCCGTTGCGGTGCCTCATCTTTAAAACTGAGTTGCGGTGCCATGTCAGCCAACCACATAAACGAACCTTCGCCCACCATCCGTTCGCGTCTGCCAAACCGCACCCGTATCTGATATAGGCCACTCTCCTGCACCATACCAACGTCGATTACACCCCGCCATAACTCGCCTCTATCAGCAACCAGAACCACCTCGCGGTTACCATAACACAATGTAACACCATCAACCGCGCGGTCGAGTTTAAACACCACCTCAACCCTGCTACCAACCAATGCCCGCACTCCACCCCCCACACCATTGAACCGCTCCTCTGCCCCACCGCTATATGCCGGCGGTCTCACCACAAAATCACTCGACAACAGTTGTGGCACACCCCGCACATACAAACTCAGCCGCGGCGAAACCGCTATCCCGCTGACACACCGTAAAACTTCTGTCTCTCTTACCCCCTCCAACACTGCTCTATAGCGATGTATACCACCATCACGCCCCACAAATTTCATCTCTAAAGGCTCAGGCTTAACCCCGGACATACCACCTTGAAAAACAATTTGCGGAGTCTCCATCACACCCCTTACTCCGCGCTGTTCACGCCGATAGCGCACTTTCGCTTCAAGTGTTATGGTGTCACCCTCAAAAAGATCCACCCGCCCTGCCGGCTCCAACTCCACCACCCTGTCTGCCGGTGGTGGTATATCGGCCCACGGTAGCACCAACCGCTGTAGTGAAATGGCAGCATAGTCGGGACAGACTCCAAAATAGCCCGCCAACACCACTATCCCCAAAGCAGCCAGCATAACCACTCGCCGCAGTTTTTGCGGTTCGCCCAGAGGCTGCACCGATACCCCACCCATAACCTCACGTCCCCGCCTCACCACCCCGGAGACCAAAGGGTTCATCTTGTTGTCGCCCTCTTCAAGTTGCAGTGCATTAATCAGTGAATTATCGTCTATGCTATATGCCACCTCCAGCTCACGTGCCACCCGCTCTGTCGGCATCCGCCACAAGCGAGGCGAAATTATACGCTGCCAGACATACCCACACACTACCGCCAGTAATACTATCGCCGCCACCCCGCGAACCAATGAGGGAAAATGGAAAACCAGATCGGCCACACAGAAAATTGTAACGCCGAAGAGTGCCATCGTGATAATCACTACAAAGCCACGCAACAGCCGTTTGTGACTGGCCAGCCGCCCCCACTCACTTAATTGCCCCCCTATAGACCTGTTTTCTCTCATCGTCTCTAACTCCCGCTGATACCTTTAATGATAAAAAAATAGTGATTTAAAGTCAAAGAGGCTTTACATAGTGGCAATTTTTTAGCAATATGCCATATATCTACTAATGGGAAGGCGCGTTGCCATTTAATCATTTGGTGCGTGTTTTCAATGATAAATTAACAGAAAATGAAGGATTTTGTAATGGGCGACCGTTGGATCAACCAATTGGCCACACTGGCAACCGCCAACAGCATGGTGGAGTCGGAATTATACGTTAAATATGATGTCAAACGGGGTTTGCGTGACCTCACCGGTAAAGGTGTTCTGGCTGGATTAACCAGAATTGGTGATGTTTCCGCCAAAGAGATAGTCAATGGCGAGTCAGTACCGGCACCGGGCCGCCTGATCTATCGTGGTATCGATATCCACGATCTGGTCAATGGCTTTCTCGACGAAAACCGCAGCGGCTATGAAGAGACCTGCTACCTCCTCCTCTTCGGTGTTCAGCCTAATGCCTCAGACTTACAGCGTTTTAACAAACTCCTCTCCCGTAACCGCACACTCCCTAAAGACTTTATCCATAATTGTATTCTGGAGTGGCCCGGACGCGACATGATGAACGCGCTGGCTCGGGCCGTGCTGGCTCTCTATGTTACCGACGCACAGGCCGACGACACCGACATCGCCAACACCGTCCGTCAGTCACTAGCGCTTATCGCCGCCTTTCCCCTTATGGCCGTCTACGCCTATCAAGCTTATGCCCACCGCTATAACGGCAAAAGCCTCGTTATCCACAGCCACTCTCCGAACCTCGGCACAGCCGCTAACTTCCTCCACATGCTGCGCGATGACAGCTCTTACACTCCGCTTGAGGCTCAGTTGCTCGATCTAGCTCTGGTGCTTCATGCCGAACATGGCGGCGGCAATAACTCCACCTTCACAACACATGTTGTCACCTCTACCGGCACCGATATCTACTCTGCTATCGCTGCTGCCCTCGGTTCGCTCAAGGGGCCACGTCACGGCGGCGCCAATATTAAAGTGGTGCAAATGCTTGACGACCTCAAAGCTGCTGTTAAAGACCCCAACGACGACCTCGCCATTGAAGACTACCTCAGCCGTCTCCTCAACAAAGAGGCGTTCGACCGCAGTGGCCTGATTTACGGCATGGGTCATGCCGTCTACTCCATCTCCGACCCCCGCACGCTGATCATCCGCGATCAGGTGCGTCGTCTGGCACAGGAGAAAGGGATGGACGAAGAGTTTACCTTCTATGCGAAAGTCGAGCGCCTAGGACCGCAGATCATCGCCGACCGCCGTAAAATGTATAAAGGGGTCAGCGCAAATGTCGACTTCTACTCCGGCCTCCTCTACCGCCTCCTCAATATACCGGTTGAACTCTATACCCCCCTCTTTGCCGTCTCTCGTATCGCTGGCTGGTGTGCCCACCGCATCGAAGAGATCGCCAACAGAGGTAAAATCATCCGTCCTGCCTATAACAGTGTCGTGGAGCATATACCCTATCTTCCACTTAACAAACGGACCTAATAATAAGGAGTCAGCATGGCCATAGGGCGTACTGAAAGGGTAATCCGTGTGTTGCTGGCATTGGCACTTTTGCCTCTGTGCGCTGCCACCACACTGGTAAACCTTGATATGCTCACCGCCGCTGCTGCCGCAGCCGATACCTTCCTGACTCCACTTTTAGCTCTCATTGGCGGTGCCGCCATCTGGACTCTGGTATATATCTTCCTGCCCCATCCGGTTCGAACTTACATCATCGGCCACGAACTTACCCACGCCCTCTGGGGGCTCCTCTTTGGGGCCCGCTTCAGTAACATCAAGGTGGGCGACAGCGGTGGCAGTGTCCGGCTCACTAAAACTAACACCCTAATTACCCTCGCCCCCTATTTTTTCCCCTTCTACACCATGATCCTCACTGCCATCTGGTTTGTCGCCGGATTGTTCCTCAATCTCACGCCATACACTCTGATATTCCTCTTTCTAGTCGGACTCACCTGGAGCTTTCATATCACCTTCACCATCAACAGCCTCCTCATCCACCAGCCCGATATTGTCGAATGCGGTCGACTCTTCTCCTACGTATTGATCTATATCTTAAATGTCATAGGCATCAGTCTCTGGATTATCTGCGCCACCCCCGTCGCCGACACCGCTCTGGTCGACTCCATGATCACCCGCACCACCTCAGCCTATGCCACAACCGGCCACAGTCTCCGCAAAGTAACCATCAGCCTGTTCCATACCATTAGCAATCTCTACCACAACTATGGCACACATAATTGATCGGAAGAATTACTTACTTTTCAGGTTAGCAGCAGATCAGCCGCCACACTGGCAGCCAACTCCTCTCCGGCTAATTTTTCTATCAGTGCCAGCGCAAACTTAAAGCTCGTCCCCGGCCCCTGACTCGTCACCAAATTACCGTCAACCACAACCTCTTCCTGCGCTGAGTAGTTAGCCCCGGTCAGCCCGCTCTCACAACTCGGATAACATGTCGCTGCACGTCCCTCCAATATCCCTGCTGCTCCTAGTACCATCGGTGCGGCGCAAATCGCCGCCACAACCTTACCAGCCTGAGCAAACTCTCTGACAGCCTCCAGCACGCGCTGATCTTCACCAAGACGTCTAGTACCAGGACCTCCGCCCGGCAAGACCAGCGCGTCAAAAGAGTCCAGCTCCAGACTCTCCCATAAGGTATCTGCCACCAGCACCACACCACGCGATGCTGTCACAGTAGTGTTGTTGCCGGTAGCCGCGGTAACCACCTCAATCTCCGCCCGCCGCAACACATCCACCACTACCACAGCTTCAATCTCTTCAACCCCTTCAGCCAGAGGCACAACTACCCGTTTCATCTCTCCTCCTTTGTCTGCGCTTACCTTTTTTGTCCATTGTTAAAATAGTCGAGAAGCTTCTTGTCAACCGGCGGTATGTCAAAGGGTGTGCATCCTTCACGCATGGAGCGGTGTGCCAAAACCCCGGCTGCCACGGCATTGCGCGCCGCAATCGGCGACGTATTAGGAGTTTTACCTTCACGCACAAAGTCGATAAACGCCTGCACAATAGCGGGGTCTGAGCCGCCATGTGTCCCCTCAACTGGCTTCAACTGATAAATGATGTCAGGATCCAGACGCGCTGAACCACGCTGTGTCCAAACCTGTATCTGGCAACGTCCACCATCTCCAATATTCTCGATCCTGCCATGCGTACCGATAAAAGTGTAGTTGCGCTCAGAATCCGGCGTATAGTGACACTGCACATACGAGGCCTGAGCACCATTATCGAGTTGCATCATCACCATATTGTGATCTTCCACATCAATCACCGGTGAGAAACCACTCTGCTCCAATGGTGGCCATTGAGAGTTTTTCCATGAGGCGTTACCGGGTACATCAGGGTCGCGGCGAGCGCATTTATCATAAACTGAGAGACGTCCCATGCCGACCACACGTTTGGTGTAACCACCCATAAGCCAATGCATCACATCAATATCATGTGCCCCTTTCTGCAGCAACAACCCTGTAGAATATTGCTGCTCAGAGTGCCAGTCACGGAAATAAGCATCGCCACCGTAGGCAATAAAATGACGGCACCAGCCAGCCTGAATCTCACCAATCAAACCTGAATCAATCACCTCCTTCATCTTCAGAATAGCCGGGAAGTAGCGCATATTATGCCCCAGATAGAGCTTCGAACCCGTCTCATAAGCTGTCTTGAGGATACGGTCACACCCCTCAATCGTGATGGCCATCGGCTTCTCCAGATAAACCGCCTTACCCGCCTCAAGCGCCGCACAGGCGTGCTCTTCATGCAGATAATCGGGCGTAGTCACAAAAACCGCCTCAATATCAGCTATCTTCAGTAGTTCGCGGTAATCATCACCCACAAAGGCATCACCACCCACCCGCTCTTGAAATTTCTCCAGAGCCGCCGGCTTAACATCAACCCCCGCCACCAGCCGCGTGTCGCCCTCAGGTTTATGGGCACACTGTGCCAACCAACCACGACCACCCGCACCAATTACACCTATTTTAAACAACTTCATCATTTCACCTCATTCTGTTTTGATGGGTAAACACCCAAAACACGCACAGTAGCAGCCACACTACGTAACTGTCCCAGCGTGTTACTAAAATCCGTACCGAGGATATCACCCTCTACTTCAATAAAAAAGCCATACTGCCAGGGATGCCCCGGCAACGGTCGCGACTGGATAAATGAAAGGTTCATGTCAGCCTCATGAAACGGTATCAGCAGGTGGAGCAACGCCCCGGGTCTGTCCGTCGCCGCCAGATGCAACAACGATTTAACCTGCGTTATACCCTCCATGGTCACCTTAACACCACTATCGGCTGACCTTACTACCACAAACCGCGTCTCATTACGCCTGTTTAACTGTATCTCATCCGAGACCAACTTCAACCCATACAGCTCTGCCGCCAGCCGTGAGGCTATCGCCGCCGTCTCTCTATTACCCGCTGCCAGCCGTGCCGCCTCCGAAGTACTGGCCACCGCCACCAATGCTGCCTCCGGCAGGTTGGCACTAAGCCACTGGCCACATTGCGCCAACGCCTGAGGATGACTGTAAACACTCTTAACAGATGCTAACGACGTATCGTGCGCCGTTAACAGACAGTGTTGCACCGGCAAACCAAATGCCGCCGTTACCACCACACCATCAGTTGCCGCCAGCAGATCCAGCGTCTGTGTCACCGGCCCTTCGATCGAATTTTCAATCGGCACTACCGCCGCAGCCTCCGGCATCCCACTGAGCTGCAAAAAAACATCATTCAACGAACGACACGGCACTAAATCACCACTGCCGCCACTCCACCTGCTGGCAGCCTCCTGTGAGTGCGTCCCCTCCGGCCCAAGGTAAAGCAGCCTCGACTCAACCCTCTTTGTAGGCAACCCCATACGTCCCTTTTTCCACCTGACCAATCACAACCGGGTTATTGCCGCGGAAACGTTTCAAAACAGTCAGCGCCTCATCAGCATCTTTCGGTCGTACTACCACTACAAACCCGATCCCCATGTTAAAAACACGGTACATCTCATCGACACTCACCCGCCCCTGACGCTGTAAAAAGTTAAACAGCGGCGGTACAGCCCAGGTTGTACGATCTACCACCGCACTCAACCCGGACGGCAAAACACGTGGAATATTATCAACAAAACCACCACCCGTAATATGAACCATCCCCTGGACAGTCACTGTCTCCATCAATTTCATTACAGGCTTGAGAAAACTCCGGTGCACCGCCAGCAACAGATCACCAATCGTACTGCTGGTACCGGGGAGACAATCCTTCACTGTAAAACCACACTGATCAAACAACACCTTACGTGCCAACGAGTAGCCATTAGTCTGCAACCCACCCGATGCCATCCCGATCAGCACATCGCCCGCCTTGATATTTTTACCGGTGATCAGTTTCGATTTCTCAACAGATCCTATCAACGTCCCTACCAAATCATACTCTCCCAACGGGTAGAGACCCGGCATCTCTGCTGTCTCACCACCCAGCAAAGCACAATTATTCTCCTTACATGCCTTACAAAGCCCCGCGATAACATCATGGAATATTACTGAATCAAAACGTGATGCACCTATATAGTCGAGAAAAAAGAGCGGTTTAGCACCTTGCACCAGAATATCATTCACACAATGATTAACAATATCCTGTCCAATAGTGTCGTGCCGCTGCGCCAGAACTGCCACCTTAAGCTTAGTCCCCACACCATCAGTACTCGACACCAGCAGGTGATCGGCTCCTGGCGACTCAAATAACCCGCCAAAGCTGCCGATCCCCCCAACCACACCAGGGGTCTTGGTTCCGGCAACCATCTTCTTAATCGCCTGTACACCCGACATTTTAGAGTCAATATCAACCCCAGCCTGTGCGTAAGCCGATTTATTGCTATCGGGATTTACCCTCCTCGTACTCATTAATTTCCCCCAAAATATGATTCCGGTTAAAACATATGCGATCGGGTGCAGAGAATACCACAAGCCTCCAAAAAAAATCCAGAAAAAATATTGACCACTTCTCACTATGGGCGTTTTGCCCCGGCGGTGCCTACACCTTCTACTTAGTAGCTAACCCTTAAACAAAAAAAAGGACAAGGGTGAAGAGTGAAATCACAGTGCTTACTGGGGGCAGAGAAGCAATACTCCCCTTTTAATCACTCCTTTGCGTCCACTCCGTGGTCGCAAAAGCCATAGCCACTGCCACCGGCCCGCTTCACTATTTCTCTACCGCCCCTGCCCTGAAAGGGCTTGAAATCTGGCAAATCCGGATATTTTGGCGGCTCCCAGCCATCTTCCGGCAGATCAAAAAGGCCAAACTCCAGTGCCCTGAAAGGGCGTGACATAACCCGATTTCCGACACGCAACAGATCATGCACCAGCCCCGACAAAACTCACGACAAAGCTTGCGACAAAGCTCACCACAAAGTTTGTGTTTGCTATTAAACCATTAAGGCATTCCCCGCATTAAGGCATTCAATCCCCCATTCCCAGCAGCTTGAGTTCCGTGTACTCTGTGTCTTCCGTGGTTAATAATCCCTCCCCCATTTGACTTCGGAACTTATTACTTACCACCTATCACCTATTTCCTTAGTGGACTATACACCCGCACTCCGTTATAATATTACGCATTGTTAACCGGGGAGTGGTATCTCTCCACTTGTTTACCATATCATCAAGGAGAATACAGATGTCAAATGACCTTCGTGGACAAGTTTTAACCCTCTCCAGTTTTGTCGATTACTCAGCAGGCTCGGTTGTCAGTAAAACCATGCTCGATAAAAAAGCCGGGACTCTCACCTTGTTCTCTTTTGATCAGGGACAGGGACTCAGTGAACATACCGCACCATATGATGCCACAGTGCTGGTAGTCGATGGCGAAGCTACACTTGTTATCGATGGCAAACCGATTGTTGCCAAAGCCGGTGAGATGGTGATTATGCCTGCTAATATCCCCCACGCTGTTCGCGCTGACACACGCTTTAAAATGCTTCTTATTATGATCCGTGAGAAATAGGCATCTCTATGAACTTTAGTTTTAACGCCGCCGCGAGCCTCGTTGCTGACGATGTTCGGCCTCGTCTCTTTTTTGGCTCTGACGACATCCCCTCCATCCGTCAGGGACTCAATACCGTTGCCGGTCGTAAAGTGTGGCAACTTTTTGTAAATCGCGCCCGCACTTTCGCCGGTGTTGCACTGGCCGCCGACGACCTCCCCACTATGATCGCCAAATGGAATACATCGTGGAATAATCCCGGCACACAGGTGGTCAGGAGTCTCGTCGATATCGCCACTTTGGCGGTGCTGGATGATGACGAACAGGCCTTTGAAGTGTGCCGTCGCATTCTGGCCGTTTGCCCCGCTGCCGAAGAGATATCGCTCAGTTCTTCGCAGGGGCGCCAACGTCTAGGCTATTCTACCGGGTTTTATCTGGCACCGGTTTACGATATGATCTCCAGCCGTCTCACCACAGCCGAACGTAAAGCCTTTTGTGATTGGGCCGTTGAGAGTGCCATAACAAAAACTCTCGACAGGATCGACCCCAATATCTTTTTTACACCCGGTGGTAATATCGCCCTCTCCGGCTTCGATAGTGCCTTTGTCACTGCCATGTCACTTTATGGCGACCGCTATGCCAAGCTAAACCCCAAAACCATTCAGCGTCTCATCGCTATCCTCGAAGTAGCTCTCAGCGGCAGCATCGGCCCCAATGGCTACCCTCTGGAAGATATCGGCTATGGCACATATGTAACCGCCAAACTCGCCTTTAATGTCGAATTAGCCAAGCGTCTCGGCATTGCCGATCTCACTCAAACTACCCCCCGTTACCATCAGTTTGGTCGGGCCATACTCCACTTTACCCAACCATGGGGCCAACACCTCTCCAATACCGGCGACCATGGTGACGACTTCGGTATGCGTGAGTTTATCCTGCCGCGCCTCGCCGTCGATACTAACGACCCCTCTCTACTGTGGCTCTGGCAAACTCTCTGCTATAATCACGGTGCTATCCACCCTGTCAACAATAATGAAATTCTCTACGGAGAGGCCGTTATCGGTAAAAACCGTCAGGTTCCGGCAACCATGCCATCTCTTCTGTTTGCACCGCTGCTGGCTAAAGCTAAGCGCCCCACCGACACCACCCACCCCACTGCCTTCCTCTGCCGCCGTCGTGGTCTCGCCTCGTTCCGCAGCGGCTGGCGTGACAACGACTCGCTCCTGATTTTTGACAGTTCACAACGCTCTGATGGAGCTCAGGGACACCACCACGACAGTGCCGGGCACTTCTCATTCTCAGCCATTGGTGAGTACTTTGCTATCGATACCGGCCGTTATAATGTCTCTCAATCGTGTCATAATGTTACTCTGGTCAATGCTGAACAACAGGTAAACCGCGATGAATGGTCGCAAACTACCGTTGAAGGCCGCCTCACAGATTACGCCACCGACCCCTTTGTCGATACAGCCGCCTGTGATGCCACTCCCCAGTACGGTGCTGCCGTCCGTAAAGCCGAGCGTCGTGTCGGCTTGGTAAAAGGCCCCGGTGCCCCGGCCTATGCCTGGGTGGTCGATGCTATCAACGCCAATGATAAAATAGCCACTTTCGACTGGCAAATGCAATGTGCCCCCGAGAGTCGCCTCGCCTTAC
>JAAYNR010000227.1 GCA_012520735.1 Lentisphaerota bacterium
AAAATCTGTTTTCCAAACGCGTAGCGTTTTTATTAAAACTGCGGGAGTCCATGAGAGTGCCAGAGATATTAAGGGAATAAGATTTCTATGCTATACAACATTTGGTTACGGCTGTAAGCAGTTTTAGTCCAATTGGCTGCATCAAACCAGTCACTGCCATTGCCGTTGCCATTTCAGGCTGTCTCTGCAGCCAAGAGGCCACTAGCCAACAATGCACTTAACATTATCCCCATCATCTGCTTTTTCATTTGCTTCCCCCTTTGCCTGTAACTTGCGACAAGCCGCAAGCATAGTATTCAGTATTCAGTGTTCAGATTTTTCACTCTTAAACCTTGTCTTAACCGTCCCCCTTAAACGAAACACCGCATAGACCGCAGGCTCCAAGGTAAGGCCGCGACCTCCCCGCTTCGCCAAGGCTACACATGGCAAGCAAAACGTGCCGCAGACGCATGCGGAGAGCCGTCCCAAACTTTCTTATCAGTTCTACTCTCAAGTTGCTCTTCCTCTCACCTATTACCTAATCACCAGCACGGTCCCGCCCGCCGGAATTACCTGCAGAAACACAACCACTCCATCCTCCGCCTGTTGCTCACCCCCGGTATAACCCACACCAGCTGCCGCTGTCACCTCTCCCTCAAAATCAGCCAGTCCATCAACCATACGCACCAGGTCGAGCCGCCCCGCCAAAACCTTGTCGCGCTTCAACGCCGTCTCACCATATAGCACCGTTATCTTGCCACCCCCACCGCCACCGGCGGATGGATTACCTCCGACATTGGCTCCTCTTGCAGTAATAGTGCCGTCACCTGTAACATCGCCTGCCACTATTAAAATCGATCCGCCTGAGGCTCCCGAACCGGAGCCACTCGACGGCACACCGCCATTTGACGTTATTACCCCATCGGCAACCAATTCATCTTCAGCAATCAGCGTAATGGCTCCACCACCGGGTCTGGAGAAAACATTGCGCCCACCACCACTGCCCAGGGCTGTCGGCCATATATTAGTGCCGTATGTCGCACCGCCGGTACGCAGTGTCACATCCTTACCATCTCCACCAACACCTCCGTAGCCAGCTCCACGACCACCATTATTGTTTGCCCCTCCAGCACCGGCTCCCGGTCCGCCGAGTATCGGAAAACCGAGCATATCAGCGTCTATTGCGCCACCAGTGTGCACTCTTATCTTCTTTCCCCGTAATATCGCTCCTCGTCCATGCGGTGTGCCGGCTACACCTCCACTCTCTTCGTTAATCTGCTCACGATCACCCAGAAAGACGACTCTACTCCCCGCATAAATATCTATTGTTTCACAACTGAAAAGGCGGCTCTCTTCGTTGGCATCAAGGTAAAGCTTGCCACCATTGGTTACGATGATTTCACCAAAGGTCTGGCTGTTGCCAAGCCACATCTCATTAGTGATTACCAGTCGCTCGCACTGCAGAAGGCTACTGCCACCACTCCACGGCAACAGCAGCGACCCCGCCAAACCGCGCCACTCAGTATTATCCTTGCCCCCTAACACCCCAAACTCTCCTTGGAAATTGTTGACAACGTTTCTAATATCAATTCTACCGCCGCCTGACCCGCGCCAATCATCGAGTCTCGTGCCACTATTGGCTGAAATTACGCCATTTCCTCTTAACTCGCCTGAAGTTATCCAAAGCGACCCACCCGAGCCACCGACAGCATTACTTAAATTACCATTACTGCCATCCGCCGAGAGACGCCCATCAACCACAATCAGGTCTGCGGTCAGCTTAATTGCACCCCCACCGGATCCGCTGTAAACATTGCGTCCGCCACCGCTGCCAAGTGCTAATGGTTCCTCAGCCTTACCGTATACGAGCCCGCGTTTGGTGGCATAGGCTCGCAACGCACCCGCACCACCATATCCTGCCCCCCGATTCTCTCCAAATGAGCCGCCCGCTGCATTGCCGCGCCCCGGCCCGGCTTGGCGCGGAAATCCCTGCCCATCGGCGTGAATTACGCCACCCGACCACACTCTTACCACACCACCACTAAGTGTTACGCCGGCACCGTATGGTATCCCCTCTGAACCGCCCGCCGCTTCATTTACACGTTGGTAATCTCCCAATAACACCACCTCGCCACCCTCGAAGACATCAAGCGTTTCAAAGTAAAAGCTATCCTGGCCCTCATTAGCCTCCAGTAGCAAACGCCCCCCGTTAGTGACTACAATAGTGCCAAACTCCATACTGTTACCAATACGCAACTCATCGGTCACCACCAACAACTGTCGCGTCAATCCGCTACCGCCACTCACAGGCAAAAGCAACGAACCGGTCAAACCGCGTCCGGAATCGCCATTATCAGCAAAGCCCCCACACACCTCCAGGCTACCACTGAAATTATTCACTGTCTGGCTGATATCGACGCGCCCCCCACCCGAACTACGCCAGTCTCCACCTGGATTACAGCCGCTATTGGCTGAGATTACACCACCACCCGAAAGTATACCGCCAGCGATCCATATTGAACCACCCGATCCACCGGCCGCATTGCTCACCCCCGTTCCGTTGTTACCATTAGCCGAAAGGCGTCCCTCAACTACAACTTGAGTAGCCACCAATTTCAGTGCTCCCCCACCGGCGCCCCCGTACGTCGACCTGCCTGCACCGCTACCCAATGATGTCGGACCAGCCACTCTCCCATAAGACAAGCCTTTGCCACTGGCCTCATCTCTTCCCGCACCTGCACCGCCATGCCCGGCACCGGCAGCAGCATCAGTCGCTCCTCCTGGGCCACTCCGTCTGGCAAACCCCTGTCCATCGGCATTGATCGTGCCATTAGTAGCTAACGGGTTAGCTACTAATATTTGCGTGACATTTTTCCGATTTAATGGCATCATACGTCTGTTTTGAATAAAAAAGTTACAAAGAAGAACAATACTATCAAGCAGGTGCTTGAGGCGTTTGAAGGCAAGCAGGCTATATTACTGACTGGCCATGTACGACCCGATGGTGATGCTCTCGGCAGTGCTATCGGCTTGGCGCGGTTATTGTCGCAATTTTGCCCCAAGGTTGTCGTCAGTGCTAAAACCGACAAACTAGGCAGCCCTGGCTTTCTCAGGGATTATTTCCCGATCACCGACCCTGAAACAGCAGCCGCCGGTGAGTATGATATGTTTGTTACCCTCGATTGTGGTACACTCGACCGTATACCGGCGGAGTTGCAAAACCTCATCGGCCGCCTGCCAGTTGTTAATATCGACCACCACTTCACCAACACCCGCTTTGGTAACGTTAACTGGATCGACCCTGCCGCCAGCTCCACGTGTGAGATGGTCTGGAAGCTATCTCGTCGTAATGGTATGCCGCTCAACCGTGAAACAGCAGAAGCTCTATGGGTCGGCCTGATTACCGATACCGGACGCTTTGCCCATGACCACACCGCCCCTTCTACCATGCGCTGTGCAGCCGACCTTCTTAAATATGGTGTTCGTACAGCTTGGATTAACGACCGCCTCTACGGCTTTTTCTCGCGTGAAGTTCTGGAACTGAAACGCCGTGCTTTTAACTCTCTCGATATCTGGCGCGATGGTGATGTCGCTGTCGTCAAACTGAAACACCGCGATTTCATCGATACTGGCTGCGTGAAAGGCGATATCGAAGATGTTGTCGATATCCCCCGCTCGCTGGCCGGTAGTCGCGTTGCCCTCTTTTTCTATGAGGCTAAGCCGAGTGAGAAGGCTACACGCCTCAGTATCCGTACCCGTGACGACCTCGATGCCACCGAACTGGCCCGGCAGTTCGGCGGTGGCGGACACGCCCGAGCCGCCGGCTGTACTGTTCCCGGCAACCTCAATGAAGCAGTCACAACTGTTGAAAAGGCAGTAAATCGGTGGCTTGATCAGCAATAATTAACCTAAATGACCACTAATAATCCCCTCCTCTCTACCGACTATTTCCCCCGCTTTGATACCATTAAAGCCGAGCACGCTGTACCGGCGATGACCACGCTGCTGGCAAAGGCGCAGCAGGAGGTAGACTCTCTGGAAGCCTCTTTCCTCCCCACTTGGGACGGACTGGCTGTGCCACTGCGCCACGCTACAGAGCAACTCTTCGAAACCTGGGGGATAATCAGTCACCTCCTCAGTGTGATGAACAGCGATGCCTGGCGTACCGCTTATGAGACCATCCAACCGCAAATCATCACTTTTTCACTCCGCCTCGGACAAAGCCGTCGTTTTTATGAAGGGTTCTGTGCCATACGTGATGCCGGCGGCTTAAGCCAAACACAGCAGCGTATCATCACAAATGTTATTCGTGCCGCTGAACACGCCGGCGTAGGACTCCCTCCACCTGAAAAAAAACGGTTTAATGAGATCCAGAATGCTCTGGGCACCGAGAGCACCAACTTCAGCAATACAGTTCTTGATGCCATCAAAGCGTACAGTATGGAGATAACTGACCCCGCTGAAATTGATGGCCTACCCCAACCGATCAAAGCCCTGGCAGCCAACGCTGCTGTAGAAGCCGGCACCCCTACAGCCACGGCTGCAGACGGCCCCTGGCGCATCACTCTTGATCAGGCTGTCAGCGCACCCTTTATGATGCACGTTACCAATCGTGAACGCCGCCGCCAACTGAGTCTGGCTATGGCTGACAAAGCCTCAAAGCCACCCCACGACAACTCCACCCGGCTTGAGACTATCCTCGCCCTACGCAGTGAAAAAGCCGCTCTGCTAGGCTACCCAAATTTTGCCGCCCTCAGCCTCGCCTCAAAAATGGCCGGTAATGTCGCTGCTGTAGATGCCCTAACCACAAAACTGGCCGATGCCTCACGTGCCGCAGCTCGTAAGGAGAATGCCGAGCTGCTCGAATTTGCCCGCCAACACGGTTTTGCCGAAGAGACCCTCCAACCATGGGACCGCCCTTTCTGGACCGAGCGGCTCAGTGAAGACCGCTACCAATACAGCGACGAAGAACTCCGTGCCTACTTCCAGTTCCCGCTGGTACTTGAAGGGCTCTTCAACCTCGCCCAACGCCTCTTCGATATCACCATCACCCCCGCCCCCAACACCGCACCGCTCTGGCACCCCGATGTAAAACTCTTCCAGGTGCAGGACAACAACGGCACGCCCATGGCCTGGTTTTACCTCGACCCTTACTCACGTCCCGCTACCAAACGCTCCGGTGCCTGGATGAACGACTTCCGCAACCGTGCGCTTCTCCCCGACGGTTCGTGGCAGCTCCCTCTGGCACTCATAGTCTGCAACCAAACCCCACCAACCGATACCCACCCCTCTCTCATGCGCTTCAGTGAGGTGCAAACCCTCTTCCATGAATTTGGTCACACCTTACAACACATGCTCACTACGGTCGACGAACCCGATGCCGCCGGCCTCAACTGTGTTGAGTGGGATGCCGTAGAGATAGCCAGTCAATTCATGGAAAACTGGTGCTACGACCGCTCCACCATCAAAGCCATATCACGCCATATTGAGACCGGTCTTCCCATCCCCGACACACTCTTCGACCGCATCATCGCCTCAAAAAACTTTATGGCCGCCTCATTCATGTTGCGTCAGCTCTATCTCGGTGCTACCGACATGGATCTCCACGCCCGCTACCCCCACCCCGACACCCCCACTGCCGAGTCGGTCAAATGCGCTAATGCCGTGCGCTACCTCCCGGCCCCACTCCTCCCTGAAGACCGTCTCCTCTCCTCCTTCTCCCATATCTTCGCTGGCGGCTATGCAGCAGGCTACTACAGCTACAAATGGTCAGAAGTACTTGCCGCCGATGCCTTTGCCGCCTTTGAAGAGGCCGGTCTCGAGAACGACCAAGCCATCCGCCAAACCGGTCGCCGTTTCCGCGACACCATCCTCGCCCTCGGCGGCAGTGCCCCCCCCCTCGAAATCTTCATTAAATTCCGCGGTCGCGAACCCTCTATCACCCCCCTCCTCCGCCACAACGGCCTCATCTAGCCCCATTAAAGGGCTACACATACCAGCTAGAAGCAACGCCACGGGAATACATTACTTAATAAACTCCACACTAGGGTGGAAATCATCTTATTGCCAATTACTTATTTAACTTACCTTCATTTTTTTGATAATTTTTCTCACTAATAACAAAAATTACCAAAAACGACAATTTACCGGCCAGCCTCACCCCTCCAGACCAGCTCTAACAGGGACAGAGAGTAGTCACCACTCAATATCTACCTCAAGCCGATACGGCAATTATATTTCCGCCCCAATGTGAAGATACTATTACCGTAATTTAGAAAATGCCCTTGCCAGTTGGTATGATTCAAGCTATCATATAATTTGTTTTAATGATTTTTAGCAAAGAGAGGTTGTTATGGAAGAGAGAAAACCTTATTTGAAGGTCGATCTGGTAGCAGAATTGGCTGCGTCGATAAATATCAGTAAACGGAAAACCGATATCCTGCTCAATGAGCTGGCGCAAATCGCCTACCGCGAAGCACCGTATGGCTTTAATGTTCCCGGCATCTGCCGACTCGATATCGTCCACCGTAAAGAGCGGCGTGCCCGTATCCCCAGCACCGGCGAACAAATTTTAATTGGGGCTCACGACACCCTGCGTGTGCGGCCTCTGCGTAAAGCCAAGAATACCGTCACTCCACGCCCCGATGGCCTGGTACAGGTGATGGAGACCGAAGAACCAACCACCGATACCGCTGCCGCTACTACCCCAGCCACAACACCTGATCCCACACCTCACCAACACACCCCGCTGCCAACTGAACAGCAGGATAACCCCGAGCAGTTGGTCTCGTTCCGTTGTCCCTCCTGCAGTCAGGAGATTGAAGCTCCTAACGATATGTGTGGCACACAGTCGGAGTGCCCCACTTGTGGTAATGGTATTGAAGTCCCCTATATCTCCGAACCCGGCACCATCTGGGGACGTGCTCTCACCGCTGCCGAGACGGCTGCACCCGCTGCCGCCCCTGACTCATTCCAGTCGCAGCCTGAGATATCCTCTGCCGAAATGAACGATATGATGAAAGGCCGCACAATCCGTATTGAGCTGCCCGACGATATCTAACCTCAACCACGACCAAACTTACGCCCCAACTCGCGGTAGGTCGTCAAAATCATGGTCGGCCTGCCGCGTGGACATGTATATGGCATGCGGCAAGCTGCCAGTTCACATACCAGACTCTCAATTGCCGCCGTTGCTTGTGGTGTCTTGTGTTTAGCGGCAGAGGCACAAGCAGCACGCGCTACGGCATCTTCGCGCCACCCCTCTGCACCACGTTTGCTGCCAAGGGTGTCGAGATCATCACATATATCCAACAGCAAGGCTCGGCAAGGTGAATCGACCACCTCCGGCGGCAAGGCATCAACCAGGAAAACATTGTCACCAAACTCCGATACACCAAACCCCAGTCGCTGTAAACTCTCTAGCCATATCCTTAGCCGCTCGGCTTGTGCCGGTGGCAATGTAACACTCTCCGGCAACAAAAGCCGTTGTGACAGCGCCTCCCCTTTACGACTGCGTGCCAGCAGGCGCTCGTAAAACACCCGCTCAAAGGCGGCGCGCGGGTCAAGTGTTACATAGCCACTCTCTATCTCCAATAACAGGTATTGCCCACCAACACTCCCCACCACCTTACACCACTCCCATGGTGCCGTCCCCGTTGTTGCCACTAGTGTGTCCGACGATGTGACCTCCACTGCCACACTGCCTCTAATATGCGGCTCAACACTACCATCCTCAGCTAAAGGTGCTTGTGGTGTCGGTAAATGCCGCCCCGGATAGTCAAACTGGTTATGCCCCAAATCAGCTTTAGCCGTTGCCGGTCCAACCAGTGGCAACAACACCCCCGGCCTTTGTGGTGGCGGCTGCGCCGCCACCGTTACCGGTAGTGCCGCCTCAATCCCCTCGCCTCCTGCCGGTGTTGCCGGCTCTTCACTATCCACTCCACGCCAACCCGCTGCCGCAACCGCACTCGGCTGACTGACACGCCGCTGCCTACCCAAAGCAGCGCAAATCCCCTCAATCACCGCCTCACGTACATCGGCCGGACGCCTGAACCGTACTTCGCGCTTGGTAGGGTGTACGTTTACATCAACCATCTCAGGGTTCATCCTGATAAATAGAAAAATTACCGGTTTGCGCTCCCCTTCAAGCGGTGGATAAGCCTCGCGCAGGGCGTAAGCAATCACCGCTGCCGATGCCGGTCGCCCGTTCACAAAAATATACTGATCGCCACGATCCGACCTGCTTAATGATGGCAACCCGACAAAACCCGTTACCGATACCCCATGGTAATCTCGCGCCACAGGCCGCATCCCCGCCAGGAGCTCATTGCCGAACAACTCTCTGATCCGCTCCTCCAGCGTTGCACCCGGTGATAACCGCACCACCTCCCTGCCGTCCGATTTCAGCAACATACCTATCTCCGGATGTGCTAACGCATGGAGTGTAAAAACTGCCCTGATGTGCGCCTGTTCGGTCTGGTATGAACGCAAAAACTTTCGCCGTGCCGGCACATTGAAAAATAAATCGCGCACTTCAACCGTTGTCCCTTGTGGAAAACCTACAGCCTTCACATCCTGCAGCTTCCCACCCATCACCACTATCTCTGTCCCCTCGTCTGACCCTGCCTGACAACTCTTGAGGGTAAAGCGTGAAACCGACGCTATCGCCGGTATCGCCTCTCCGCGAAACCCCAATGTGTCGATCCGCTCAATATCATCAACATCACGAATCTTGCTCGTCGCCTGCCGCTCGATCGACATCAAAGCGTTGTCATGGCTCATGCCACGCCCGTCATCACGAATCTCTATCAGCTTTCGTCCACCCGCCGTAACATGCACCTCAATCCACCGCGCACCGCTGTCAATGGCGTTCTCCATCAACTCTTTAACTACCGATGCCGGCCGCTCAACCACCTCACCCGCGGCGATTTTGTTGGCAACCTGCTCCGGTAATAGCCGAATCTGTTCTGTCTCTCGCATACACCACTTAGCATGACGCAAAACCCGCTGCAAGGCAAGTGTTTCCGCTATCTACTGCCATAAAACCTAAAACAACAGTTGCCCTCTCAGCCGGGAATAGAGTAATCTTGGTTCATGTTAGAAAATTTTCGTATAGTTCTGGTTGGCACGCTTTACAGTGGTAATATCGGCTCTGTTTGCCGTGCCATGGCTAATTTCGGCCTGACCGACCTCGCTCTGGTAGCCCCGCAATGCGTCGATGGCTGGGCAGATGCCGCCAAACTTGCCGTCCATGCCGATGCCATTCTCGATCAGCGCCACACCTTTGATACCCTCGATGAAGCCCTGGTCGACTGCACCGCCGTTGTCGGTACCACCGCCCGCCTTGGCCTCTATCGCCAACATGTCCGCACCCCGCGCGAAGTTGCCCCGGCACTCCACCAATTGGCCACTAATGGTAAGGTAGCACTGGTTTTCGGCCGCGAAGATAACGGTCTGCTTAACCATGAAATTGCCCGTTGTACCCATCTCATCCGTATCCCCACCCACGACGAATACGTCTCGCTTAATATCGCTCAAGCACTGCTCATCTGTGCTTACGAGATTTTCATGGCTAATGGCTCTTATGAAGCCCCCTTTGAGAAATCACCACCGGCCCATGCCGACCACCGCCTGCGACTGTTGCAGATGTGGCGTGAAATGCTCCTACTAGTCGGCTTTATGTATGAGGAGAAGGCCGACCACATGATGCAGGGCATCCAACGCATCTTCTCGCGTGGTGCACTCAGTGTTGATGATGTCAATATCCTCATGGGCGTCGCCCGGCAAGCCGAGTGGGCCGCCAAACACTTACCACGTAAAGAGCTATAACGCTCAAAACAATAAGCAACCCAAGGGAGAGATTGTGGACTTTAAATCTTTTGAAACCTTCCACCGCATAGATGCCCCGGGACTTATCGCTAACCTCCGACGCACAAAACCGCGGCGACCGCAGTTGGATAAATGAGAAAGAGGGGGTGATCACCTCTTGGGACGATTTTGAGCGCTACCCCTGGCCCGATGGCCAAACCTGGGACACCCGCGACCTCGAGTGGTTCGACGCTAACCTCCCCGATGATATGTGCCTGGTCGGCCGCGGCGGCCACTTTTGTGAATATCTCTGCTGGCTGATGGGCTACGAAACCCTCTGTTTTGCCCTCTACGAACAGCGCGATCTCGTCGAAGCGATCGCTGCTAAAGTTCTGGAACTCGAACTGGCCGCCGCCCGAGTCATGCTCCAAAGCAAACGCCTCGGTATCTGGTGGGCTAGTGATGACCTCGGCTTCAATACCGGCCTCATGATCAGCCCTGACGATACCCGCCAACTCGTCCTCTCCGGTCACAAAGCACTGGCCAGTCTGGTCCATCAGGACGGCCACCCCTATCTGCTCCACGCCTGCGGTAACCGCAGCGATATCATGGAGGAACTCATCACCGATGTTAAACTCGATGCCATCCACTCCTGGGAAGATAAGATCGAGTCGATCTGTGATGCCAAAATTGCCTATGGCGACCGCATCGCTATTCTGGGTGGTATAGACGTCGGCTTTCTCTGCACCGCTGACGAAACCGCCATCCGTGACCGTGTCCGCCTCACAATCTCCACCTGCCAGCCTGGTGGTGGTTTTTGTCTCGGCTCCGGCAACACCGTTGCTAACTATATCCCTCTGAAAAACTACCTCATTATGCTCGATGAAGGTCGTCGCTACCAATAAACCTTATCGCAGCCAGTTTTATTACGACATTTCTGAATATTCCATTTGCAATTCACTGTTGAGTAATGATATTATTAGTCTATTTAGTTTCAGCTTATTTAGCCCACACACGGTAAAGACTTATGCAAAAAAGATCTACTTTTCACGGTGTAGCCCAGGAAATACGTCAAAACGTCCAATCCGGCCTCTGGCCTCCCGGCAAACGCATCCCTACCAAATCACAACTATGTACCATGTTTGCTGCCAGCAACATGACCGTCCAGAAGGCTTTGACCCTCCTCTGGTCGCAGGGCTTTACCGAAGCGCACGGTCGTAACGGTACTTTTATCACCAAGCGCCCCCCCTGCCGCTACCGTATTGCATTGGTCTTCTCTGTCCCCACCAGTAACAACCAACACGCCAAAGCCTTGCTGACAGCCGCGGCCAAAATCAAAGAGCGTGATGGCTATCAATTCGACCTCTTTGAGAGTTGCTACGCCTGGTCACCCGACGCAACTTCAGGCAATATGCGCCGCCTTGAGAAAGAGGCGGCTGAGCGACGCCTCGCTGGCGCTATTTTTTTCGGTGGTGAAGCTCCATATGCCGTTTCAAAACTGTTGCATAGCCATACACTCACCACCATCTTTGCCGCTATGTATGACACACAATATAAATATAGCGGGCCCGCCATCCCCTACGAAAACCCCATGCCGGCACTATGGGATCACATTAGAGCGTCGGGACGTAAAAAACTGGCGGTGTTTGCTATCGATGCCGCCATGGACTGGCAAACCCCCGCCTTATGGCAGCAAGCTGCTACAGCCGGCATCACCATGCGCGAAGAGTGGATCCATTTCTTCAACCCTTTAAAACCTAGATCTGTCCGTAATGTCACCATGCTGATGGCCTCTCTGCCACCCGAGTTACGTCCCGACTCCCTATACATCAGCGACGACCACCTCGTCCCCGAAACCATAAACGCCTTGGCATCCTGTAATCTTAACATTCCCCAAGACCTCACCGTCTACGCCCACACCAACTTTCCCCTCCGCCATAAAGACAAAGTCCCCCTCCACAGTGTCGGCTTCAACGCCGCCACCACCCTCCAGCGTACCATCGACACCATACGCTCCCCCATAAACAATACCTACTCACTCCTCCCACTAGTCCCCTTCCAAATAAAAAAGCAATACCATGACTACTGAACCATATTACAAACTACCCGCGAACACCGCTACCGATATCGACACCTATGCTGCCGACATAACCCGATTCCAGAATGGGCAGATCGATGCCGCCGATCTCAAAGGACGCCGTGTGCCACGCGGTGTCTATGAACAACGCCGTGACGGCACT
>JAAYNR010000016.1 GCA_012520735.1 Lentisphaerota bacterium
AAGACAGCATTGAGAGTCATCATCAACTCTCTCTCTTTTAAAATCTGTTTTCCAAACGCGTAGCGTTTTTATTAAAACTGCGGGAGTCCATGCAAGTGCCAGATATGTTAAGGGAATAAGCTTTCTATGCTGTACAACATTTGGTTACGGCTGTAAGCAGTTTTAGGCTCAAAGCCACTTGAGGTCTTTCCAGTACTGGTACTCGTAGGGCCATTGTTCTTTATGGAAGGCGATATTTTTGCCAAACATTAAACGCTGGGCTTCGATGGCACGTTCTTGATCGGGCCAGACGCGTTTACTAACAATAGCGTCGATCAAGTCTACACCGAGTTTGCGGGCACTGGTGAGGTCGTCTTCAGTGAGTGGCAGAGGGGCGTGGCAGGCACCGACATATTGCGCGCCGACGGTGCGGGCGTAGTCGGCAACAAAGGCGGCGGTGTTATTGCCACTGCCGCCACCGCTGGTGGTTACAGCTGCAAAATATTTACCAACCAGACGGAGGCAGTGGATGAAGTGGCTGGTACGGTCAAGCATGGCTTTCATCTGCGCTGAGACGTGGTCGAGGTAGACGGGTGAGGCGATGACGATGGCATCGGACTCGAGCATCTTGTGCATGATACCGACAGCATCGTCTTTGAGAGAGCAGCCGGGTTGGCGGTGGCAGAGTTCACAGGCGGTACAAAAACCGACTTTAGCTTTACCGAGGTCGACCAACTCGGTTTTGGCACCGCGGGCTTTGGCGGCTTCGAGCAGGGCTTCCGTCATACGGCGGGTTTGGCTGTGTTTGCCGCGAGGGCTACCGCTGATGGCAAGAATCTTCATAAATTATCCCTTTACCTGAACGTTGTTTTAGAGCGATGTTTGTGGAGATTAAGAGTGTGTCGGCAGTGCGCAGTCGAGGTTGTAGACCCTTCTGTTACGAGTGTGGTTAGCGGCGTTTGGCCGGCAAGTGGATACAGTTGCCGAGGAGGTTGCCGGCGGCCTCCATCCACGCTTCGCTGAGGGTGGGGTGGCAGTGGATGGTACGGGCTAGTTCAGTAGCGGTGAGTTCGTTACGAATGGCCAGTGCAGCGCTAGAGATGAGTTCGGTGGCGTGTGGCCCGACAACCTGAGCCCCGAGCAGTTGCCCGGTAGTGGGGTTGGCGATCCATTTAACAAAACCTTCTGTATCACCGGCAGCCATCGCTTTGCCGAGTGCGGCAAAGGGGAAGGCTCCGGTGATAATATCGAGGTTCTGTTTTTTCGCCTGACTTTCGGAGAGTCCAACCAGACCAACTTCGGGCATGGTAAAGATACATGAGGGGCAGGTAGCTTCGGTGGTCGACTTTATACCGGCGGCATTTTCTGCCGCCACAATCCCCTGAGCGGTAGCAGCGTGGGCGAGCTGGATACTGCCGGCGGTGATATCGCCAATGGCGAAAACAGAGGCGACGTTGGTGCGGCAGTGGTTATCAATAGGGATATAGCCATGTTCATTAACTTTTACACCGGCACGCTCCAGTTCCAGTACGGCGAGATCGGGCTTGCGACCAACAGCTACCAGGAGGAGCTCGGCCGTGACGGTAGCATCTTTATATGTACCGCTGACGCTATCGGCATTGGGGGTAATATTGGTGAGTGGGGCACCAGTAAGGATGGTGATGCCGAGCGACTCCATACGGCGGCGCAAGATGCGGCGGACGTCAGGATCGAGCAGAACGAGGATATCGTCGAGCATCTCGACAATAGTGACTTTCGTACCGAGTGCGGCGGCCATGCAGGCGAATTCACAACCGATGACACCGCCTCCTAGTATGAGCAACGACGAGGGGAGAGCGGTGCGGTCGAGAAAAGCGCGACTCTCTATGATGCGCGAGTGGCGGGGGATAAAGCCGGGCATGGCAGAGACGCTGCCGGCGGCGATGATTATTGAGGAGGCATTGAGCCAGGTTACGGAGTTATCAGGGGCGATAACTGAGAGGCGGCGTGAATCTTCAAAACGGGCAGTGCCGTGAAAAATAGTGACACCAGCGGCTTTGAGGAGACCCTCGACCCCTTTGGTGAGCCGGCTGACAATGGTGTTTTTACGTTCGACCATGGTGTTGTAATCGAAGCTGGCACCGTTTACACTAATGCCGAGAGAGTTACTGCCAGTGGCTTCGAGGTAGCGTTGTGATGAGGCGATAAGGGCTTTGGTGGGGATACAGCCCCAATTGAGACATGTACCGCCAAAAGATTCCTTTTCAACAATGGCAACTTTTTTACCGAGTTGGGCGGCACGAATAGCTGCGGGGTAACCACCGGGACCGGCACCGATGACAATTAGATCGAATGAGTTCATCTGCAAAAGCCTCTCTGCTATAAACAATCGCGGTTTTCAGCAATAAAAAAACCGCGATACGACTGTATCGCGGGGGTCAGCTTGTGGTAGGGGTGCACGGGCTCGAACCGTGGACCCACTGATTAAGAGTCAGTTGCTCTACCGACTGAGCTACACCCCCACAATGAGTCTTCATAAAAAATGGAGCGAGCGAAGGGATTCGAACCCTCGACGACCACCTTGGCAAGGTGGCACTCTACCAACTGAGTTACGCTCGCTTTGAATGTGAAAAACGGGTTTACTTTAGCAAATGAGAAAAAACAATGCAACAACAAATTTTAAAAAAAACAAAAGATTCTGCGGCTTGCTGATTTAAGCCTGTTAGCTTACAATTCTGGGGCATAAGCAGCATGGTGATTTGTTTCAACGGGAGAGGTGATAATGAGCAGTAGGATTGATTTTAAAGAGGCTTGCAATTGGTGGAGTGATTTGCCGGCGATCTGGACACCTTTGGGGTGGCGTGAGCATATGTTCCGTTTTAATGTGTTTTGGAATGGTACGATTCTGGCCGAGCCGGCTTTGACGCGCCGCACGGCTCAATATAGTGGGCAGGGGGTGCAACTAGGGTTTGCGCCTTCGATTGTGAGTGACTTTCGTGAGCATGGGCATCCGTATTTGCAACATGATGATGGACAGATGCGGCAGGGGTGGGTGGATCATGATGCGCCGGTGTTGTGGACTGAGTGGTGGCGTGACGGTTTACTGATAAGGCAATATGCTTTTGCTCATCTAGCGGGTGGTGGTGATACAGTGAGCGGGGTGGAACCGCTCTATTTGTGGCTGCGGCTGGAGGTGGAGCGGGTGTGTGAGGCTCTGCCGGTTGAGGAGAGGCATGGGATGCACCTGTTGTTTCACAGGGGGCATGTGGTTTGTACGATGAGTATGCGGGATAATATTAGATTTGCCAAGTGTGGCCCGTATGAATACCCGCGGAATCTCACTGTTGAGCCGGAGGGTTATGGGGCGCAGGGGCTACGGGTTTTGGAGGAAGGGGGGAAGGTCAGGCTTAGTGTAGTTGGGGGCGTGGATGGGGTGGTGGCGAGCTTTTTTGGACCTGACGAGAAGGAGCCGCGACCTTGTCAGCGGCTGCATCTGCAATTTCCTGCGAAAAAAGGGGCAAAACTGGATATACTTTTGCCGATGTTACCGACAGAGGCCGGGGAGTTCGAGCGAGAGATGGCTCTGGGGTATGAGGGTGCTTTACAACAGAGTGGCAGCTATTGGCGGAGAATTACCGCCAGTAGGGTATCGGTTGGAGTTCCAGAGCAGGAGATCAATGAGGCGATTAAACAGAGTGTCCGCTTCAGTAACGTTTTGAGTGAGCGGAGTCCTGAGAGTGGTAAGGTTTGCAAAACTAGCGGGTCGTGGGCCTATGCTGATTTGTGGACAACCCCGGGTGCGATGGATTTGATTATGATGATGGATATGTTGGGACATCACCAGACGGTGAGACGCTATCTCGACATTTTCCGGGATGAGCAGGGGAGTGTAAAGCCGCCAGGTGATGTGTATGAGCGTCATGATGGTTATCTGAGCACGCCGGCGGCGTATAAATCGATCGACTGGTTGTCGGATAATGGTGCTGTTTTATGGACGTTATGCAAGCACTATCTGCTGTCGGGGGATAAAGAGTATCTGGCCGAATTTATTGAGACGATTGTTAAGAGTTGTGATTGGATAAAAAGTGCCAGAGCGTTGCGTAATCATGGTGGTTACGCCGGTGTTTTGCCACCGGCTGTGGCGACTGATGAGAGGACGGTGATTCAGTCGGTCTGGGTGGCGGGGTGGAACTATTTGGGTCTGACAGCCGCAGTGAAGGTGTTGCGTGAGGCGGGGCATCCACGGGCAGCCGAGTTTGCGGCGGAGGCGGCAGATTATCGGCGTTGTTTTGTAGAGGCGTTGCGGCATAAGTGTGAGTCGATGCCGATGTGGCACGACCGACGAGGTAAGGCACGGCGGTTTGTGCCGACGGCTCTGGCAGGTGATAAACGGTCGGAGAGCAGGCATGGGTTCTACCTTGATGCCGGGCCTCTGTTTCTGGTTTTTGCCGGTTTGCTGCCGGCGAGTGACCCTTTAATGAGAGATACACTGGCGTGGTTCCGTGAGGGGCCGCAAACTGAGTTTTTCCGTAAGGACACAAATTGTTGGCAGGTGCCGGTGTTGCACCGGGAGATGTCGAGCTGCGAGCCGTGTTATTCGTGGAATATGTTTCACTCGTGGCAACTGGGTGACAGAGAGGCTTTTCTGACAGGGATGTACAGCCTATTTGCCGGGGCGTTATCGCGCCAGACGTGGATATCGTGTGAGACGCGCGGCGGCATGACCGGCAATGTATTTGCCGCACCGTTAGCGATTTATCTGATGCGGCTATCTATGATCGACGACCAGATAGAGCCGGGTGAGCTCCATTTACTCCGTTTGGCATCGCCGGTCTGGTTGGCTTCGGGTGAGAGTTGTGAGTTTGTGCATATGCCGACAGAGTACGGGCCAGTGACATTAAAGACCAGAGTGAGTCGTGGCGGTCAGCTCAAGGTCGAGTTTACGGGGGAGTTTCGGAGACTCCCTGGTAAGAAGGTACTCCACATTCCACCGGGAGTTAAAGGGGTGACAGTGAACGGGGCAAAGACTGATGTCAGTTCGGGTAAGGTTGAATTGGCTTGAAGAGTTTAAAGGAGCTTTTTGTGGTGGTAGAGAAGAGAGTCGGTGATGTTTTAAGCAGGTATGGAATACTGCAAGGGGTGAGCCACCTTGGGCTGGCGGTCTCCGGCGGCAGCGATTCAATGGCACTGCTCTATCTACTCCACCCGTTATGTCGACAGCGGGGGGTAGAGATAACAGTGTTGCACTTCAACCACAGATTGCGCGGTGCGGCTTCTGATGGTGACGAGGTCTTTGTGCGTGAGTGTTGCAAAAAATTGGGCATAGCTTTTACTGTTGGTTACGCGGCTGATCTCCACTCCCCGGAGGTGCGGCGTGAGGGAGGTAGAGTGTTGTCGCTGGAGATGGCAGCACGCGAGGCAAGACACAGTTTTTTCAGGCAGCAGGCACAGACGTTGGGTCTTGATGGTGTGGCGTTAGGACATCACTGTAACGATGTTAGTGAGACGTTACTACTGCGGTTGGTTCGGGGTAGCGGTGCTGCGGGTTTAGGTGGAATGCGGCCAAGAGCGGTAATAAACGGAGTATGTTACCTGCGACCTTTACTCGATTGCGACAGCAGTGAGTTACGTCTGTGGTTGAAAGGGCATAATTATACTTGGCGGGAAGATGCGACCAACAATGATGTGGAGTTTCAGCGAAACATGGTTCGTCAGAAACTTATGCCTACGCTACGCAGTCTTTTAGGGGAGAGCCTCGACAGAGCTCTGGCACGATCGGCGGAACTGTTGCGAGAGGACGATGCAGTATTGGAGGCACTGGCAGATGAGGTGGTTGCCGGGGCGTCTGGCGTGGCGACCTTGCAACTGGCACCACTGGAGGGTAAGCCACTGGCGATCAGGCGGCGGGCGGTTTACGGCTGGCTGTTGCGAGAGGGTGGCGGGGCGGTGGCGGGTTTTGAGGTGGTGCAGCGGATATTAGAGAGGTGTAACCTTCAAGGAGAGATAGGGAGAGTCTCAGAGGAGAAGCCGGGTCAGACCTTACAGGAACCGGAGTGGCAGATGAGCCTGCCGGGAGGTCACTTATTGCGTTGTCGTAACGGTAAGTTACGGTTTATCAGAGACCATAAGGAGCGGCAGCACAGCGAACGATTGTCGGAATTAGTGCTGCCGCGAGATCGTACAATACTCTTTAATGGAGTTAAGGTAGTGGTTAAAGACGGCACAGGTTTCAGTTGCAAGCAGGGTGAGGTGGGGGTTTTTCCGGCGCAATGTGCCTTAAGTGCGGCAGCTTTGCAGGGACGGGAGCTAGTGGTGCGGTACTGGCAGCCGGGGGACAGGATCAGTCCTACGGGTATGGGTGGTAGCCGCAAGGTGCAAGATGTTTTTACGGATGTTAAAATTCCCCGTGAAGAGCGGGACAAGGTTCCTTTACTGGTGTGCGACAACGAAGTGGTTTGGGTTCCCGGTTATCGGGTAGCGGCCAAATATGCCGTGCCGGCAGCAGATGGAGCTGCAGTAGTGGTAGAGATGAGTTTATGTGGTATGGATAGTGATTAGTAGCTAACCCGTTAGCTACTGTCAAAAAAACAAGAAGTTCAAGCAGTTATCTTCATAAGTTGTTGCGTCGAAGCAGCTAAGGCAGCATTGAGAGCCATTGTCAACTCTCTTCCTTTTAAAATCTGTTTTCCAAACGCGTAGCGTTTTTATTAAAACTGCGGGAGTCCA
>JAAYNR010000085.1 GCA_012520735.1 Lentisphaerota bacterium
TGCACAAATTCCAGAATGGGTCAATATTGATTTTCACGCTGTCGCGCCACCATCGGGCATATCATCATACAACGATTGCCCGCGGACGTGCAGACGATGGGTTTGAAGTTTGTTTTGCTCGTCGAGCCGATGGTGGCGAAGGCGGATTGGAGTTGGGCGGTGGCGGTGGTTTCGTCACGGAGGATGTCTGAGAAACTGCTGCGGGTGACTTCTTGATCGGCGGGTGATGGGTCGATCGAGCCGGACGGATGGTTGTGCCCTACTATGACAGAGGCGGCTCGGTCGGTGATGGCATCGGCGAAAACCTCGCGCGGATGTACCAGAGAGGCATTCAGTGTGCCGATGAAGACCGTGCGCCTGGCGATGAGGCGGCAAGCACCATCAAGCGTCAGGACCACAAAATGCTCCTGCTGCTTGTTACGGATATCTGCGAATTGGGCAACTATTTTGTCGGGCGTGTCCAGCACAACCGGAGTCGAGGTTTGCGGCGGCAGATAACGGCGCGCCAGCTCGAAAGCGGCGAGCAATTCGCAGATCTTCGCCGTGCCCATGCCGGGGACGGCGGAGAGCGCTGGATAATTGACCAGAAAACCCTGTGCTTTTGCTTCACGCAACAAAGCGCGCACATCCGCAGCAATGGTCAGCACATCGCGTTGAGCATTACCGCTACCAATCAGTGCGGCGAGCAATTCGAGGTCTGTCAGCGCCGCCGCGCCCTTGGCGACAAGTTTCTCGCGTGGCCGGTCTCGTTTGTCTTTTTCAGTCAATTTCATCATTATCGTCTTTAAGTGTATTCTGGCCATCCCTCTCTAATCAGCACCAGTCTAAACTAAACCTGCCTGCAGAGAGCCAATTATAATCTTCTATCAATAAAACTACTATTACCATAATGGTTTGCAGCAGAGCCGTCAATGACTAACTGAATCAACTTACATTTCGTAGCCAACCGATTACCTTGCACGAGTCGGGCACCTTTGGTAACATACGGCGGTTCAAATGAGATGCCAACCCGACACCTCTACTGCTTATGTGCTGTGCGCTGTAAAACCGGAGCCCTACGCTGATAAAGGCGTTGGTTGCTTGTTTTTATTGTGTACCCTGTTTTGTGTAATTGTATGCCCATGACAACCATTGCGCTGGCCGGAAATCCCAATACCGGTAAAACAACCCTTTTCAACCGCCTCACCGGAGCCCGGGAGAGGATCGGGAATTGGTCTGGCGTAACGGTGGAACGGGCTGAGGCGGTTGCTTCGATTGCCGGCCAAAAAGTCAGGGTGGTCGATCTTCCTGGTATCTACTCGCTCTCTGCACATACACTCGATGAACAGGCTGCCTACGATTTTATCGTTAATGAGCGTCCTGATTTGATCGTCAATATTGTGGATGCCTCAAATATTGAACGGAGTCTCTATCTTACTCTGCAACTCATCGATATGGGTGTGCCGCTGGTGGTGGTGTTGAACTTTACCGATATCGCCACGCGCCGTGGAATCCGTATCAATGTGGCTACTTTGGCACAAAAACTCGGTGTACCGGTCTTTTTCTCTGTCGCCTCACGGGGCAGTGGCATGAAAAAGTTGGAGCGTACTTTAACCAAGATACTCAGTGGCGAGAAGCAAATCGAGCCGTCACATCCAGGCTCATGGTGTCTCCACAGTGATGGCTCTCTCTGTGATGACTCCCCACAGGGGACAGAGATGCGCCAACAGTGTGTCCGCTCGCTGCTTGAGGGCGTAGTCCGGCGCGACGGGCCACGCTATGAGCGGTTTTCGGATCGGGTCGATCGGGTTATCCTCAGCCGCTGGGCTGGTCTGCCACTCTTTCTGGCTATAATGTATGGTGTTTTCTGGGTGGCAGTGGGGTTATCGGAGCCGCTGGTTGAGTTTGTCGACAGTACCGCCCAACTATTTCTTGTCGATGGCCTCCGTCACTTGTTGGAGATGTGGCATCTCCCCGCTTTGCTGGTGGCGATCCTCTGTGACGGTATCGGTGTCGGGGCTGCTGCCGTGGCCAGTTTTGCCCCCCCTATCTTTGCCATCTTTTTCTGTCTGGGGATACTGGAGGAGTCGGGCTATATGCCACGTGCGGCCTTTGTGCTTGACCGTATCCTGCGTGCTATCGGCCTTCCTGGTAAAGCTTTTATTCCCCTGATGGTCGGTTTTGGCTGTACCGTACCGGCCCTCCTCTCAACCCGTACTCTGGAGGAGCGCCGTGACCGTATTCTAACAATGTTGTTGAGCCCTTTTATGTCTTGTGGTGCCCGTCTCCCCGTATATACGCTCTTTGCCCTCGCATTTTTTGAAAAACGGGGCAATATGATCGTTTTTGCCCTATATATAACCGGTGTATTGCTGGCCGTAGCCTCCGGGCTGTTGCTCAAGCGGACAATCTTCCGCGGTGATGGCGGGGCTTATATCATGGAACTGCCTACTTATCAAATTCCGCCGCTACGCAATTGTCTTAACCGTGCCTGGTTTAACCTGCGCAGTTTTCTTATCCGTGCCGGACAGGTAATTATTTTGATCGCCATTGTGTTAACGCTTCTTCGCTCTGCAGAAGAGGCGTGGTCGGGAGCAAGCGAAAGCGATACCACTACTACCAGCCTCAGTGAGACTGTTGCAGTAGCTGCTGTCCCCCTTTTTGAACCCATGGGAATTGACCGCGATAACTGGCAGGCTGTTATAGGCCTGATGACCGGGCTCATGGCTAAGGAGTCGGTCATCGGGACTCTCGATGTAGTCTATAGTCAGCAGGCTCAGCGGCTGGCCGTAGCCGAAGCCGAGCCCGACCCCGAAGCCAGTTTCTCTATAAGAGAGCCTTTGCGCCTGATTGTCGGCCAGCTTGCTGCCGATTATGGCCTGGCTCCTCCACCCGAAGAGCCGCCGGATAGTACCGGACTGATCAGCTCGATCCGTTCTCACTTTAAAACCGGTGCCGCCGCTTTCGCTTACCTCCTCTTTGTCCTGATCTACTCTCCGTGCCTCGCGGCCCTCACTGTTCTGGGCCGTGAGGCCGGCTGGCGCTGGATGTGGTTTTCCGTTGCTTATCAGACGCTTCTGGCATGGGCCTGTGCCACCCTCTTTTATCAATTGGCCACTTTTTCGCAAGACCCGCAACGCGCCACCATATGGCTTTTTGTGGCGTTAACCGCCCTGTTGTTTATGGCACTACTACTGGTTGTTAAAGGGAGACGCGGTGTTGGCCTTAACGAGAAGCCGCAAGCTGAAGGAGGTGCGCAATGAAAACTGCTCCTGCCGACATCCAGCCGAATGCCGGTGTGGTGGCTCTCGATCTCCTGACCGACAACGAAGATGCCATTATTAGCGCCTGTCACAGTAACAAGGCACGTGATATGGGCTTCGCCCCCGGTGTTACTGTCCGTATGTTGCGCCGCCGCAGCAGTGAACTGGCGGTGGTCGTGGCTGTTGCCGATGCCCGCTTTATGGTTTCACGTGCGGTAGCGCAGCAGATACTCGTTGCACGTGGTGTCACCGCTATCAGAGAGGATCAAGCCAATGAGTGACCACACCTTTTCGTTGCAGTTTTTAGGGACAGGTACTTCGGTCGGGGTGCCCATGATCGGTTGTCGCTGTCCTGTCTGTACTTCTGCTGATCCCCGTAACCAACGCCGCCGTACCAGTGTTTACCTGACTATCGGTGGCTGGCATATTATAGTCGATACCCCACCTGACTTCCGTGAGCAGGCATTGACTTTTGAGATACTGCGGGTCGATGCCGTCCTGATCACTCATGCGCACGCCGACCACCTCTTCGGCTTTGACGATATCCGCCGCTTTAATACTATTCAGGGGATGGTTGTACCGGTCTTTGCCCAAAATGAAACGATGGCGGAGCTGCGCCGTATCTTCAGTTATATCGGTGACGCCCCCAAGCCCGGGGTCTACCGTCCACTGGCCGACTTCCGTATTATCAACACCCCTTTTGCCATCGGTAATGTCACCGTCACCCCGCTCCCTGTCGAGCACGGCGAGGGTCAGGCTTGTGGCTACCGCTTCGATTATAGTAATCGGAGTGTCGGTTTTGTCCCCGATTGCCATTATATGCCCGACTCTACGATCAAGCTGTTACAAGGGGTCGATGTTATGGTTCTTGATGCACTGCGTCACCGCCCACACTCCACCCACTTTACGGTTGAGGAGTCGTTGAGTTGTCTCTCCCGTATCGGTGCCCGCCGCTCTTACCTGATCCACCTATGTCACGATCTCGACCACGCCACTCTCAGTAATGAGTTGCCTTCCGGCGTCGAGGTCAGTTTTGATGGGCTGACCGTCGATATTTAAACCGCGTGCACCCTCGCACGACCTCAACTCTTTTGCGCCATGGGTGCGGCAATGCCACGGTGGCACTGCCACCCCGGCTCATGTGAACGCCAGCGCTCATCTACAACCACTTCCCTGCTGAAAAAATTATCACCGCTCTCCTCCACATGCCGCGCCAACATCTCACGGTGTTCCTGTAAGACCTGACTAAAAGACTGCTCTCCCGCCAAATTTTGCTTTTCACCCGGATCGTTGATCATATCGTAAAGGATCTCGCCATCCCCCTCCAGGTAGCGGATATACTTATACCGTTCACTCCGGATCATCCTGCCCGGGCTGAGCTCGTGCCCCCATTCTGTCAACCACTCGGCAGCCACACATGACCTTATCTCTGCCTCTCCACCACCAAGAAACTGCGACCAATCTACCCCCATCAGGCCAGTCGGTAACCTTACGCCCGTCAAACCACAGAGCGTTGGGAACAGATCGAGCAGCGACCCCAACGGCTCATGGCACACGCCACTGTTACGTGTTATCCCCGGGCCAGCTATAATGAATGGCACCCGTACAACTTCGTCGTAAAAATGGACCTGTTTAGTGACCAAACCGTGCGACGTCTGGGAGTCGCCATGATCTGCCATCACCACTACAATGGTATTGTCTAATTTACCCGCCCCCTCCAGTGCACGTAGCAGTCGCCCTACTCCATCATCAGCCAGTTGCGTATAGTGACGGAAAGCAGCTATATAGTGGCGATAGTTAGTCTCATCCCAATGTTGCGTCTGCGCCTGACGGTTATGGGTGCAGCAGATATAACGAACCGGCAGCGGCAACTCCGCCAGATCGTCAGAGGTAAAATTATCGGGCAATTCCGGCAATACACCCGGCACCGGCACCGCTGTGACAGGCCCCTCCATACTATTATTAGCACCTACCCAACCACAAATATTATGTGGGTTATTAATGTCGGCCACACAAACAAAAGGCTCGTCGGTGGCTGCTGCCAGCCACTGTTCGCACTTGGCCAATGTGTCGTTATCCTGCCATGTATCGTAATTCTCCGGCCACGCCTCATGTGGTGACGGAACCGACAACTCCTCACCTACCGGAAAAACCTCGAACCCTTTTAACGTACCAAAATCGTGCGCTTTACCAAAATGGACACATCTGTAGCCGACACTCTTAAAGTGCTCCCCTACAGTAGTTAAATCTTCCGGCAATGGACCATTAGTGTATTTACCGCCATTCGACTCCACTAACGTCTGATGTGGATAGCGCCCAGTCCAGAACGAAGCCCTGGCTGGCATACATAAGGGGTAGGTTGTGTAGACACGACCAAAACTCACGCCGTTGGCTGCCACGCGGTCGATATTCGGTGTACACCCTTCACCTTCACCATATGCACCAACTACTCGTGTTGAGAGATGATCGCATATAATCAGCAGTACATTCGGATGTCTCATAAACCCACCTATATCGTATCTTAACTTATCACTGAAACCAACATTACTAACACTCTGCGCCGTTATCTTACACAATTAGTTACGCAAATGCCCCTGGCCGCGGGCAATCCATTTGGTAGTAGTAAGCTCTGCCGGACCAACCGGCCCGCGGGCATGTATACGATCCGTACTGATACCTACCACCGCCCCCATACCGTAGTCACCACCACCCGAGAGTCGTGTTGAGGCATTGATCATCACCGAGGCCGAATCGACCGCACCGGCAAAACGGTCTGCAACAGCCAGACTCTCAGTCACAACTCCATCTGTGTGCCCCGAGCCGTGACTGTTTATATGGTCAATCGCCGCCTCTACACTATCTACCACCCGAACAGCCAGAATTGGTCCCAGATACTCGGCTTGCCAATCCTCCTCTGTCGCCACCGCCACGTCAGGCAAAATCTCCCGCACCCGCTCGCAACCACGCAACGTCACCCCTGCCGCACTGAAAGCCTCTGCCAGTGCCGGCAACAATCGCTCTGCACTGGCAGCATCGACTAGCAATTTCTCCAGTGCATTACACACCTCAACCCGCTGGCATTTCGAGTTCAGTGCCACCTCCAGTGCCATCTCAAACGGTGCATCAGCAGCCAGATAGAGATGACACACCCCCTCATAATGTTTGAGTGTAGGTATCAGCGATTGCTCAGCCACCGCCTTAATTAACGATTTTCCACCACGCGGTATAATCAGGTCAACATACCCGGTAAGCCGCATCAGGCTCGCCGCCCCTTCATGCCCCGGCGAATCGATAAGCTGTACCAGATCCGCCGGCAACCCCGCCTCAACCACCGCCTCGGCCATAGCGTCAGCCAAGACCCGGTTAGTACGCCGCGACTCCGACCCGCCGCGCAGTATCACTGCATTGCCGCTCTTAAGACACACAGCCGCGGCATCGGTGGTCACATTAGGCCGCGATTCGTAAATAATACCGATCACCCCCAGCGGCACACTCACTTTAGATACGTACAGACCATTCGGCCTCACATGCCCCTCAATTACCCGCCCTACTGGGTCGGGCAGAGCCGCCACCTCCACCAGCCTGTCACACATATAATCAAACACCTTAGGAGAGATGCGCAATCGTGCTAACTTTGCGCTATCAGTACCGGCCGCCTCGGCTACCGCCATATCCTCGCCGTTAGCCGCATAGAGCCTCTCAGCCGCATCGTGCAGTTTCTGTGGCATCAGTGCCAAAGCCTTACTGCGCATCCCGCCACAAGCCGCCGCTGCCACCCGGGCAGCCTGCCGTGCTCGTCGCCCCATCTCCAGAACTTCAGGAATTATCTCCATTGCAAAACCTCACTTGATATATCGTGGCACTTTACCACAACCCGCTCCCTCTCACAAGTCGGAATCATTTTGAATACCGGCTGCGCATTCACTATTGTGAATCTGCCCCTCGATCTTTTTGTTTCTCTTTTTTAAAATACCTGCACATGGTATAATTGATGCCAGATTTATCTCACCAAAGGAATTAACCATGCGCGCAGGATTTGCCAGTAAAATTATCAACCCCGAGCTGCCTGTTTCATTAGTAGCTAACCTGTTAGCTACTATCAAAAAAAACAAGAAGTTCAAGCAGCTATCTTCATAAGTTGTTGCGTTGAAGCAGCTAAGGCAGTATTGAGAGTTATCGTCAATACTCTTCCTTTTAAA
>JAAYNR010000265.1 GCA_012520735.1 Lentisphaerota bacterium
CACCAATCTCTCCAAGCCGCTTCTCATCGACGGCCTCCATGTTGGCGAACAACAAATTAAATTTATACGCCAGGGATGGACCGAAGAGACTGTCACCATCGATATAACCCGCGGCACTACAGCCACTCGTCATGTTGCCCTTAAACGCCTCTTTATCCCCGACTATGAGGTAGTCACAATATCCGGTACCGTGTACCGTGGTGTCTTCGAGGCCATTACCGACATCGGCATACGAATGGAGACCGCCCCCGGTGTTATGACAGTAGTGCCACACAAAGAGATCCGCCGCCGCGGTACGCTACGTCTCGATCTCCACGACTAAACACCTTAATACAACTGGAAAAACACACCACCCACAATTCACAACTCACCACTTACGGCTGTGGGCTCTCAGTGTAAAGCTACCTCACCCTTTTGCCCGCGGATGTGCCTCGCGATACACCTCTTTGAGTCGCTCAATCGAAACATGTGTATAAATCTGTGTGGTCGACAAACTGGAATGCCCCAACAGCTCTTGCACACTGCGCAAGTCAGCACCGGCATTCAGCAGATGAGTAGCAAATGAGTGCCTCAGCTTATGTGGCGTAATCTTAGGCGATAACCCCGCCGCCACCAGCCACTGTTTAAGGTTACGCTCAATCGAACGCGGTGTAATCGCTCCCCCCTGTAAATTACGAAACAATACGCCATCGCTCTCCGCCGCCCCCGGCCATATCAGCTCCGCCTGCTCAAGGCTCTCTTTCAGTGCCGCCAGTGCCGGCCTGCCTAAAACCACCAACCGCTCCTTACGACCCTTGCCCAACACCCGCACCACACCACTCTCAAGATCCACCGCCCCCAGCCGCAACTCTGTCACCTCACTCAAGCGGGCACCCGTACTGTAAAGCACCTCAAAAATAGCCGCATCACGCAGGCGTGCATAAACCTCCTCAACCGCGACGCTACCACCTCTAGTCTCA
Organism: Lentisphaerota bacterium; assembly: GCA_012520735.1. Classification (GTDB taxonomy): domain Bacteria; phylum Verrucomicrobiota; class Kiritimatiellia; order RFP12; family JAAYNR01; genus JAAYNR01. The sequence goes on from JAAYNR010000265.1 coordinate 960, forward strand.
CGCAGTGATGCCAAATCCTTAAGAGGCGCCGCCAGTAACGTCTCAACCTCACGCTCGTTTAGTACCACCGGCAAACTGGGGACACGCCGCGGACCGCGCAACCCGGCAAAAGGGTTGTGCTGTGTGCCACCTTCACGAATCATAAAACGGTAGAAAGATCGCATCGCAGCCAATTTGCGTCGCGTTGTCGCCGGTGCACACCCTTCACGATGAAACGCCACCAGAAATTGCCGGGCACGTCCCCGCTCTACACTGCTCCACTCTATTGCACCACCTTCAGGCCACATAAACTCGGCAAATTGTCCTATATCCTGCAGATACCCCAATACCGTATGTTGCGAAACATTACGCTCCGCCTGCAAATGACTCACAAACCGTGCCACCTGAGAATCAGCCCCAATATCATCACGCACCGGTAAGGCAGCTACATCAGGGGCGCGCTCTAAGCCTACATTCAGTTCTGCAATATCGCCATAATCAGCCTCGTCTAGCCAACGTTCCGCCTTACCTATGTTGTGTTCAAACATCTACGTTGACTCTCCAATTAACGCTAACCACGATAATTATGCAAAACACACTCTGAAATATTACGCCCGTCACCCATGCGCATCGACTCTCTTGCCCGCCACCCTTTACGCCGTCCCTGTACTGTCACCAGATAACCACGCGTCCAGAATAGAGGCCAGTCAAGCAGAGCCGCCAGCGGATAGAGAATACCAGACAGCGAAAGCCGCGCATCACGCTCACCATATTGCCGTTGACGTCGGTCGATCCATTGCCGCACCAGTTGTCGCCAAAACCGACAAAAATGACGCAACCCTAACACATCGTAACCATTGCGCATTAAAGAGAATATCGCATGCTCAGAATAACTGCCACCCGTCTGCCGTACGAGGCGTCGCCCATTAAGGATATACGCCAACCCCCACGGCTTGGCAAACTCAGCCGTCAAAATAATCAAAGCCCCCACTTTCAAAACCCGATGACACTCCTGCAAGGCAGCATGGTCAGCTTCTGCATCTCCTGTCAGACACCCATGCCCCACCACCACCAAATCAAACTGCTTATCCTCAAATGGCAACTCTCCGGAAGCCCCGGGCAACACCACCTCTTCATCCAGAAAAGACGATGCCATCGCTACGTCGCCCTCGCTCCTGACAACACTCGTCCAATACCCCCCCGCCATCCGCAACACCCGCGATGCCACAGGTGACCCAAAGCCGATATCCAGACACGCCTTACCGGTCAGATCCATATTACTTAACACCGCTAAAACAGTCTGCACCTCCAACCGTTGAGGCACTGGCAGCCTGGCAGCCAGTTGCCTGATAGTCTCAGTCGAGAACGTTGCACTCATCAGCTAATACCCCTCTTTACTCCCTTATTAAAATATCCTGTGCCAACTGCAAACATGACTAACAAGAGGCCTGAACCGCTGCCGCCACACCGCCGACCGCTACTCCTCACCCTCATCGTCAGCCATCTCCTGATCATAAAGCAAATCCTCTTCTGTCAGCCCCTGCTCTGCCAGCATCTGCCGCCGCACTTCAGCCTCTGCCACCTCACGTGCCAACTCAGCAAATTTCTCCCGCGCCATCCGCTCTTCAGCCTCACGCAACCCCCGTTCGCGCTGCTCACGCGCCTGCAAACTGTCACGATACGAACCTGGAGCCCCCCGCTCACTATCTTGAAACTGACCACCAAACCTCCGCACACCACGCTCAGTCTCCATTGCCGCCGGACCGCGCACCGCCCTCTGAACCCCACGATTGCCACCCGCTGATTCAGCCACATTGGGTGTCGGCGGCAAACGCTGTGCCACGCGCCCACCGGCAACCGCAACCGGTGCCGGCACCGGTGCCCCGACATTCACCAAACCCTGACCCAACTTCAGCGTAATCGTCACCCCTTCTTTCTCAATCGTCGCCGTCTCACCACTGTAATCAGCCTCAATTATCGTATAACCATCAGCCGACTCCCCCACGTTAAGATAGATATTACGCGGTGGTTTCACCTCATTATCAATAAATCCAACAGCCACATTGCCCGACGGCGTCCGGTTAACCGCACACATCGTCAATCTCTTTGCCAACTGCTCCGCCCGCTTCTGCACAGCAGCATCTGCCGCCGCCGTTGAAGCCACCACCGGAGCCGGTCGTCGCCCGAAAATCTCCCGTTCCAAAATCACCCGATACGGCTCAAAACCAGCACCTGCCGCTGTCAAAACCGACACCAACACCAATACAGCTAACACTTGATAAATAAATAAACCCTTAAACATGTCTCTAATATATCACTACTAACTGAACCCCGCAAGCCCTGACATGTAAATTCTAAACAAACGGACAGACACGCTTACCGGATAAGAATAAGTGTACCACGCGCCTGTTGTAATTCGTAAGCACCGCGGTCAAGCACCTTGTCGTTAGCAGCGTTGCCCCTTTGCAAACGCAAATTTCCATCAAGGTCTATTGAGTCCGTCAGCCACATTACGTTTAACCCGCTGTCCACCGCCGTTGACTCAAACTGCAACCTGAAGTTGCCACCATCCGGATCGATAAACAGCGGATCTTCACAGAGGTTGGCTTCTCCCGCCGGAGCCGGTCCGGGATAAGTGTGATTGTAGGTTGCGCTACCTGTGGAGAGGTGGATATCACTCTCTTCCGGGGTTGAATTTCTCGCCCAGTTGTATGCCGCGATGTTGTTGCGTATAACCGATTTGGAGCTATCCATAAAGATAC
>JAAYNR010000187.1 GCA_012520735.1 Lentisphaerota bacterium
ATTTAAAAGGAATAGAGGTGACGATGACTCTCAATGCTGCCTTAGCTGCTTCAACGCAACAACTTATGAAGATAGCTGCTTGAACTTCTTGTTTTTTTTGATAGTAGCTAACAGGTTAGCTACTAAAGACACCCCTGTCTCTCTGGGAATCATCTCTATCCCCGATGTTCGCGTCTCCCCCATAATAGCCTCACGCTGGGGACAAACCACCGTAAACGGCAAGAATGTTTATAACTACTACACCACCAGCGGCACCACTACAATCAAGCTACCCATCCCGCTAATGCAAAAAACGGCTTTCTACCGTGTTGTCACTGAGTAGCCGTAACAATCTTTCTTATCACCCCACATGAAGATTTGACGATGCAAAGCAGGCGTCGCAAGTGTGCCGCAATCCAAGGCGTCTGATTCCTGACTCGTCTCCTGCACTCACTATGTGGGTCAGGTGGACTTCACAATCACGCAATTCCGGCAGCAAATCCAGTGCCGCCTGAGCTGCCGGATTCGAGGCCGAACTGATAGCCAGTGCAATCAGTGTTTCGTCAAGATTCAAATTAGAGTGTTTGCCTCCTAGCACGTCGCGCTTCATACGGATGATCGCCTGTACTACATCGGGCGACATCAAGTGAATTTTATCCGGTATCTCGGCCAGTGTCTTCAGCGCATTTAATACCATCGCCGATGCCGCATGCATCAAGGTAGAATTTTTGCCGACCAGAATTCGTCCATCACGCAGCTCTATCGCCGCACCACAGCAGATGCCACAATCGCCCTTGCCGTTTACCAAACAGTCTGTCGAGGCCTGCCGCGCCGGCTTAACCACATTGCGATCAATTGGCGTTATCCGCAAATCACGCATCAACATCTCAATCCGAGCCACTGTCGACTGCTCCGTCATCCCCATAGCATACTCACATGAGTGCCTGAAATAACGCCTGATAACCTCCTGTTTTGATGCTGCCCGCACCAGCTCGTCGTTGGTTATACCAAACGCTACCCTGTTCACCCCCATGTCTGTTGGTGATTTATAGGAGCACGGCTCGCAGGCTATCCGCTCCCACAGTGCCCGCAACAGCGGGAACGATGCTACATCACGGTTGTAGTTAACCGTTGTCTCCCCATACGCTTCTATGTGAAAGGGATCTATCATATTGACATCACCCAGATCGGCCGTGGCCGCCTCATAAGCTATATTTAACGGGTGCTTTAAAGTGAGGTTCCACACCGGGAAGGTCTCAAACTTGGCATATCCGGCCAGCCGACCGTTACGTCTGTCGTGATATAGGTTATTCAGACACGTCGCCAGTTTGCCACTCCCCGACCCCGGCCCCGTAATCACCACAATTGGTCGCTCTGTCGTAATATAGGGATTGGCGCCATAGCCGTCTTCACTCACAATTGTGTCAACGTCTGTCGGGTAGCCCCGCGTAGCTCTATGACAATACACCTCGATACCGCGCCTTTCGAGTTTACTCTTAAACTGTCGTGCTGCCGGCTCTCCATCGTAGCGGGTGATCACCACCGCCCTCACCGCCAACCCCACCTCACGAAAGTCATCAATCATTTTTAACGTATCAGCATCATAAGATATCCCAAAATCGGCCCGCATCTTCTTGCGCTCAATGTCGCCGGCATAGACACATAAAACAATGTCTGCCATCTCCTTAAGCTCCAGAAGCAAACGGGTTTTTACATTGGGGTCGTATCCAGGCAGCACCCGCGCTGCATGAAAATCAAACATCAGTTTGCCACCAAACTCCAGATATAGTTTGTTACCAAACTTAGCGGCACGTCGTAAAATTTCCTTCGACTGTTGCCGTAAATAAGCCTCATTATCAAATCCAATTGTGTCAGGTCTCATGCCGATTTCCGTGCTTTAGCCAATAATTTAAACCGGAAAACTATTATACCTAACACCACCACAAAGTAAAGGATAATCTCTACCCCCTGTTGACCTTGACACCACCACTCACTCTTCAAGCCGATACCAGTTGTGAATGGCCCAATAGCCCGTATAAGAGTCACGGACAATCGTCACCGCCACCCGTTGATCTGCCAGCACCCGCCCGGTGGGTGAGAGCCTTTGCGCCGCTACAATCACCACAAATAGGTTTTGGCGGAATGTGACCCGCTCGGCCACATTCCGCAACAAATCTTCGATAACCATAAAGCCGGGTAGCTTGGTACCGTCTGAGGCTACCTGAGGGTCGTGCCTCTCCAACCCCTGCCACCGTTGCCGCAAATTTTCCGCTATGTTGGGCAATAGCTCGGCATAACTGTTCCAGCATGCATTTGAAGCCACCATCTCCTGATAGTCGGCAAACCAGGCGTTGGTCAATGTGTTGAGATCCGGCAAGTCACTAGTGTCAATCAACCGCGACATCAGCGGCTCGTCAAAGAGATGCCGTATCACTTCAGGATAGGGCGAGTTGGGCTGGATCCTGTCGGCCACTGCCCGCTCGGGGCGGTTGGTCGGAAAGGCGGTAAAGCGATCAAGTAAAGCCGCCCCCTGGGCAGTGGCCAGCGACACACTCCCTGTCCCCGCTTCCGACAACAGAAGATACCCCAGCTCACCTGCCGAACTCAACGGCCCGTTCAAGTGAAATAACGGATACTCAAATCCCGGATCCAGATTATCATTCCGTCGCCAGAGAGTGTGCTCGCCGCCGATCTCGCCTGCCTGCGGCACCAGATTGAACAGCGGGTTAGCCGCCTGCCAGGAACCGGTGGAACGCCACTCAAAAATATCGACATTATCGACACCATCGCCTATCAACAACGCCTCATCTACACACACATAACGCTCTGGTGTAGTATTAGTGCATAGCAGGTAAAGGCGTGGCCAGATGTAGAGTGGATGGTCAGATCCGATGCTGTAAGAATTTTTCTCCTCCTCGTCAATCACCTCGGGACCAAACCTGACATACTTATGCCCGGTGGCCACGTGAAACTGGCGCCCCGGGCCATATAAAACCGGCACCACGTTGGTGAAACCAAAATCACCCAAATTGTCATCCGGTTTTGGTTCTGTTCCTACATTGGGTCTGTTGGTATATATCCCCACACTCAATATCATATCCTCTGGCGCGGCCTCCGGCTCAAAGGGATACCACAGCTCCACCGCCACCGCGTAAGTTGGCGGTGAGTTGGCACCGACAGTCACATTGCTAACCACTACCTCATTGATCATCGGCAGATTCTCAAAGGCGTAATCAATACGTGAAGGCGGCTGCGACGGTATTCCGCCACCGGGCAGACGATACTGCGGCAGTCGGTCGTCATCAATCAGATTAAGCATGTTCCACGCCATCTTCACCGCCTGATTGGTGGCGTAACCAATACTGTTCAGAGTCCCTGCAACCTCCCCAACCCACGGCAAAACCTCAGCCGCAGCCACATAAGGCTCGCCCGCCTTAGCATCATAAGCCAACGGCACCTCGTCCGGTAATGGCCGTGGCTCAAGATTATTAGTCCAACTGTTGACATCAAATTTGTTAGTTACCATCGTAGCAAAAATACCCGGATTGTAGGCATCGCGATCGGGTGTATCGGCGTACTCCGGTTTCGCTGTGAAAAACTGCTCTGGATCGGGGTCGTGACTCACATAAAAGGTGTGGCCGCGCAACTCCTCAGGCAGATGACGCTGCGTTGTATATGCAGCAATATCGTTGGTTGTGGGCGGCGGCAAAAAACCAGAGCAGTTTATCACCAGATAGGCCACCCGCCCTACCACTACGTTATCGCTCAATGGAGCCATAGGATCACGCCCCTGCCTCGACTGACGTTCCTCATGCTCCACCAACGTACTCACCACCGGTACCCAGTAAGACTCTGTCTCCATCGCATCTTCATGAATTGCCGTTGGCACCAGATTAGTCACCAGACCTTTAAAGAGCAAAACAGACTCTCTGCTAAAGGTCGTGTTAGTCTGCGAATAAGTACTGCCAAAACAAGTGTCGGTTTTCTCTCCCCAAGGCCACGATGTCTGATAAACTCTCCCCAACATCTGCCAAGAGACATCATTCATTGCTGACGATACCCCCACATAATGCAAATTACGTAGCGCCGTGCGATCACCTTCCAGAGCCGCTGTCGCCTTCTCTAAACGCATCACAGTGATAAAGGCTATCGCCAATACACTTATCACCGCCAACATCCCTAGCGTCACCACCAACGCCACCCCCGAGCGGGCGGAAGCGGCGGGTGCGGCGCGGCGTCGCGTAAGGTTATCGACAATATCGATATTGTCGATAATGTCGATATTATCGATTCTCAGCCGGTTTCTCATCATAAGGTCTCAGCCCGCTGCAGGCGGGGTACTTGGAGCAGCCCCAAAAGGGCTGCCCTGGGTTTTTGCCGCTTCTAGCGGTATGTTTGCGCATAGAGGCGTCACGCTCAGGACAGGTTGGGGCATCCTCGTGCGTTGCCATCACCTCATGGCGGATACCCAAAGGCTTCTCACGGAAGCCACCCTCCTCTTTGAATTTCTCCCCCTGCGATTCCATTTGGTGGTTGAGCATGTTGATGACGCGCGCGATTAGAATCAGTAAAGCATTGGCCACTACCGTATCGTCAGTAGAGTCAAGCCACCAATAACCGCCATAACTGCCAAACATAGCCATGCCTTTCTCTTTTCCTTTCTCTAGTCGATGTTATCGATGGTTTCGATATTATCGATAATTTCGAAACTGCGTATTAAATTGCTGGTAACCCCCTGCACAAAAACCACCGGCGGCGTGAATCGCTCCCCTCTCTCTCCATAAGGCCAGATGGCTCCGCTCCAGCCATAACTCACCCAGTTGGTAAAGGCGCCGTTTATATTGGTCTCCACCCATAAACGCTCAGCCACCGCCACTTCACCACTTTCAAAAGCAAAGGCCGTAGTGCCATTATAAAGCACCATCCCGGCATTAACTGTAATGGGTGGTGGATAACGGGTGTTGCCTGTTTCACCAAATACCGCCAACGGTAAGTAATTAGTTACACCCGCTGTAATATTAGTCACGCCGTCAATCACGGTAGTCGCTGTTTCTGAGATATTAGTTAACACCATATAGGTGACGCTGTTGGTAGGCGCTACAGCAATACAATTACTTAAAAAAGCCAATGACTGATTCGTGACAACGCCGCCGGCGGCATTAGTCACCACACCGCTCACCTCTATCTCGCACGGTATCCAAGTGAAGTTGGTGACAATACTCTGCCGCGGCACCTCCGCAAACTGTGCATATTCCGGCACATAAACCCCATGCAAGCCGTTGCTCAAACTTGTTAAAGGATTAATATAAAGGAGAAGTCGATAACCATAGTTATGATACCAATGATGGGGCAAAGTCAAGGCATAGGTGCCATTAGTAACAGGACTATCGGTCTTGGGGTAGACTTCACCTACAATACCCCCAGCCGCATTGGTATAAATAACACTAGGAATCTCCACCTTGTCCATACAATTACTGTAAAGTGTATAGGTCAGCGGCAAACTGTTTGTCTCAAAGTTCACCCGCCACACCTCGCCGCTTATCACGGCTGTCGGGTGCCACTCGAATTCGGCCACCACCGACTCCTCCAGATTCTCGAACGAGAAGAAACGCTGCGATGAGAACGAACGCAGACACTCCCCCACCCCCTCATCGCTATCACTGCCGCTGACATCCCAACGCCACTTGGCCTCAACCAGACCACTCCAACCAAAGGGGATCTTCAAGCTGTACCTGCCGCCATCGGTTGTGCGGGTCGAAACCTCACTACCATCACCTCTGGCATAAACCGTTACCCCTTGTAAACCGACGTTGCAGGGATGGGCACACCTCACCTGACCCGTAATAACCAGATCAGGCGGTACCCAATAGTAGTCCTGCCCCGTCTCGTTGTCGCTTAAGTTATAGTAGTTGTGAAAAGCACCACTGCCCCCTATAGCCACAAAATGGCTGTCCGGGTAATCACTCTGCGGATAACGCGGGTGCACTGGTGTCACGCCCACCCGCTCGCCACTGTAAGGCCAGCCTCGGTCAACACCTATCGAGTACTCACCTTTTTCATCAGTAAATACCTGACCGGCCATGGGAAAATCGAGTAAGGCCCCTTCGAGTGGTCTCCCACCGGCAGAGCCGATTGTCACCTTGCCGGAGATTGCCAGATCACTCTGCCGCCAGACAAAATCGGCGTCTCGTTTGCTCCCCGCTGCCGGCCGCCACACCCGCCACGGGGGCGTAAACCGACCACTCCGCCCCGTCGGTGCCTTAGGCGTAATCCGTAAAGGTCGTGCGGTCTGCCGTGCCTCTAAGCGATACTCGCCAGTATCGCTATCGATATGTGGCGCCGTTTCAGCCAGACCACCGCTGACCACAAAATCGACATCATCGAGTAGTAACTCTTCGCTTCGGTTGCCGTCGAAAACACGTCCTTTCAAAGTAACCATGTTAGTAATTATCGTCAACAACGGCAAACGGGCTTCAGGATAAACTATCCGGCTGGTCAGCATGTAGGTATGTCGCTCTATATAGTCATTTTTTTTGGTCTCATCGTTAATCCGTATCGCCTGCTTTAATACTTGTGGTGTCACCATAGATAAAGTTACATCGATCATTGCCGGCAAGCTATTGGTCGATATTTCGCTTACCGCCTCACCATCACTCCCTTCCCAAACAGCCTCAAACCGCAAGTTTACAACCCCTTCCAACATCTCTGTAGTTCTCTCTCTACCATCAGTGTGAATCATGTCACGAGCCAGTACCGTAGTATTATTGGTTGATGCCAACCGCCAGGTGACCCGTCCCTCACTCGCCCACTCCACTCTGCTAGGGGTTGCATCATAAAGGTCAAATGTAGCTCTGTTTGGCCTTAGAGAATGCGGCAAACTCTCCATAGGCCCCGATATACCCTCTTCTATCAACTCAAAATTATTGGTGATAGCCGTTGCCTTTAAAAGGTCGGCTCTGATAAACCCCAAAGCCGCCCGCCCCTGACCCATCATCCGACTACGACTGCTGGCTTCACGCCATGAAATCAGGGCGTTATTCGTCCCTACCATCAGGGCCCCGACCAAAACCATGAAGATCGCCATCGCAGCGATCAACTCCAGTAGAGTCATCCCTTTGCGCTTATTGTACCGGCTGTCCATGGTATAGTCCTTTAAAGGGGATGTGGGTGAAAAAACTACGTGAGCGTTCACGCTTGTCAAATGCGTTTGGCCAGATATGGAGTGAAAGCGTTACGAAAGTGATATTAGACTCCGGCCCCGTAATAAATTCATACTCATCATTAGTCTCATTATCTCTGGTAAGGGCACCATAAAAAGGGTTGGTCGGGGTAGCACCAAGTTCAAACTGTGCCGTCCACTGCGTCCACTGTGGCACTAACTTCATACTATCACTAAAATTAACTGCCGCTATGCTGGATCTCCTACCGTCACCGTAAATTAATGGAGCTGTGCCAGAGCCATCTACCTCTATGTAGCTCAGGCGTGCCTCGTCTCCAGCCGTCTGAAAGACTACTCCAGGCCCACCTTCATCGGCAAATTCACTCCAGAACGCCGACCACGCCGACGGTCCACCCGTGGCACAGAGGGTATCGGAGAGACCGCGCAAGGTACCAAAAACATCCTCAGCCAACATGGCGGCGCGGGTGTCATTTTCCGCCTCGCCCGCATTGCGCAGTGCCATCCGCCCCAACCCGATCAACGCCAGGAAAGCCACTCCCACCACAAACGAGGCAAAGGCGATCTCCACCAAAGTGTAACCTGCTTGGTGTTTACCGCTTACAGCGCTTCCTCCTTTTTTATAGATTAGTCCCATGGTGCTCTCTCCTCCTCAATCTCTACACTGCGGGGCATTCCTGTCAATGGATCAAGCCTGAAACCGCGGTAAATAAAATCGCCGCTGCTTTTGCTCCGCGCCACCCCCAGCAGAATTTCCGCCCCATTGTCGTCAATCTGCCGGGCTCTGCCATCAGGTAAAAATCTTATCACAAATATGTCGGTCTCTCCATTGATAGTTTGCCAAGGATTGTTAACATAGACTGCTGTACGCAGCGGCAGATATATTGTCGGAGCCACCTGCACGCCATTGCGGTAATCGAGATTAGAGGGTGCGCGGCTGCTCTCTGAACTATTGGTAAAAGTTACAATGTAGGCTTGCCGCGGATAACCTGGCGCGTTAGTCACCCCAAAGGCCACCCCTGTTGGCATTCGGTGCGTAATGGCAAATTGCCGGGCACGGGTCAGTGCACTGTAAACCTGATCATTAGAGCCACGCACCACTGCCGCCCGTTGCCACCCCAGAAAAGCCCCGGTCGTGGCACCGATAATCAGAACCAGGATCGCCAGCACCGAAGCCAACTCCAGAATGGAGAAACCGGCGCTCGATGACCGGAAAAAATCGATATTATAGACATTATCGATTCTTCTGCTTGAACTCTGGCGTCTCTTTCTCACCGTGGCACCCCCGCTGAAAATATCAGGTTAGCCACTGTGGTCTCAATCCCTGGCGACACATCGTCGTGTACCCGCCCCGGCGGCCCGAACGAAAATACTACCATCTCGTTTTGCCCAACTACGCGCCCACGAATAGTCGGACTACCCGCAGAGTTGCGCGGCGGATGAATAACGATAACATAAGGTGTGCCCCAAGGATCAAGATAGTGGCCATCATCGCCCAACCGTGAAACCGGAATATCGAGAAAAACGATATTGCGTGGGTTGGCATCTCTCTCTCCATTTGCCAGCAAAGCGTTGATAATATCTACATGTTTAACCTCTCCAACCACAGCACCGCCAGCCACATTGATCCCTAAAAAGCCCACTATGCTTGTAACCCCCGTCCAGGCCGGTATGGTATCGTCATCACACGCAATCCAGATGTCGGGTTGCCTATCATCATCAAAACTCTCTTTATCCGTCCCCGGCCAGAATCCATAAGTGTTCCGGTATTGCTGCACTGCCTGTGCCAG
>JAAYNR010000314.1 GCA_012520735.1 Lentisphaerota bacterium
GCAGATTTTAAAAGGAAGAGAGTTGACGATCACTCTCAATGCTGCCTTAGCTGCTTCAACGCAACAACTTATGAAGATAGCTGCTTGAACTTCTTGTTTTTTTTGATAGTAGCTAACGAGTTAGCTACTATTGTGGTTTTCAGGGTTATACTGTGCGGCTATTAATAACAGGAAGGTTTGTCACAGTGGAGGGTTTTATGGATCTCAGTGAGCTTAAATATGCGGTTTCAGGGCCGATTGCTTCAATAAAAACACCATTTCTGGAGAGTGGGGAGATCGATTATGAGGGGTTGGGGAGGTTTATCGAGTTTACTGATGAGGAGATGGCTCGCTTTAAGGCCTTTATGGACGAGCACGATATGTTGTGAGGTTTAGCGTGTCGGGGTAATTAATTCACCGCAAAAAACGCAAAGCGAGCAAAGCGAGAGTTATGGAGTCTGGGTGCGCTGGCGTACGGCCTCAAAGAGGAGGATGGTGGTGGCAGCGGCAACGTTAAGAGAGTCGGCATGACCGTTCATGGGGATGGCGACGCGTAAATCGGCGGCATCGAGCCAGGTTTGGCTGAGGCCGTATTGTTCAGCACCAACCACTATGGCGGTACGACCGGTGAGGTTGGCGTTGAAGTGAAATTGCCGGGCATGGGGGGTAGCGGCGAGGATGGAGAATTGGTGCTGACGGAGGAATGCGATCGCTTCGGCAGTGGTAGCCTCGGCCAGAGGCATGGAGAAGATGATACCGGTGGAGGCACGCACGACGTTAGGGTTGTGGATATCGGTGCAGCGGTCGCAGATAATCACACCGCTGGCTGCGGCGGCATCGGCGGTGCGGAGGATAGTGCCGAGATTGCCCGGTTTTTCGATAGCCTCGGCTACTACCAGTAGGGCGTCGGGGGGGAGCGGGATGGCGCTGAGGGTGGTGTGGAGTTGTGGGCCGACAATCAGCAAGCCGTCGGGTCGCTCGCGGTAGGCGATTTTGGTAAAAACAGCAGCACTGCATGAGAGTATCTCAGCACCGCTAGCACGGCAGCGTTCAATGAGTGTGGCTTCGTTCTCATTTTTCAGGAAGAGCTCACTGCAGAAGAAGAGTTGACGTGGCTGATAGCCGGCATCGAGGGCTCGTTTGATATCACGGTAACTCTCGGCCAGAAGGAGTCTTTGAGAGTCGCGCTGGGAGCGGTTGCGCAGCTTGACCACATTTTTGATCTTGGGGTTGGTCAGGCTGGTGATATGGAGATCGGCAGGAATCATGAGCAGTGGTGGTGTGGTATAATTACACCTTACGCGGTGGCAGGCGCCAGAAGTCGGCATCGGTGATACCAACCGCAGCGAGTCTGGCTGCGGAGGAGATGAAAGATTTACTGCCGCCACGGCAGGCACTTTCGGTGTAGATCTGGTGCTGTGAGTGGTGATCAGAGCCAAACGAGAGCGGAACACCGGCACCTTTGACGGCTGCGAGAAATTCGCAGTATTGCTGTTTAAACTTTTCGGGGTAGCTGTTAGAGGTGAGCATGGCGTTGTTATTCACCTCAACTATTTTACCGTACTGGCGGGCGGCAGCGATGAATTCATCGTGCATACTGGTGGGGATAACGTTGAAGTCATCGAACCACGGCTCGGCGGTATACATTTTGGTCTCGGGGTTTTGCCAGTGACCCATCCACCACCAGGGGTGGGCGATGATATTGGTGAGCGGGTGGGTAAGTAGGAAGATATTCTGGCGGTGGTAGTCGCGAATGATAGCTTCCCGCTCAAAAGGGACATACATTGGCCAGTGTGTGCCGCCAATAACATACTCGATGCCGAGACGTGTGATGTCGTCGGCGGTGAGTGCCAGAGCGAGTTCGGCGGCGACAGGGCCGCCTGAGCGGATGCCATAAACAGGGTTTTGCCGGGTACCGTTGGCGACTTCATCGATCTCCCACTGCGATACCGAACTCACCTCAACGGCAAAATGGCGGCGTGGGTTGGGGGGGAGGGCATCAAAGGCTTTACGGGAGGCTTCGAGATCGGGGAGGTTAAAAGGGGTATGGATATGGTCGGTGATGCCATAATCGAGCACACCGCACGCTTCGATTTCGGCGACAAGATCGGCCATAGTGGATGGATAGGCGCCGGTTTTACAGTCGCACGAGTGGCACGAGTGGATATGCCAGTCGCAAGTAACCGGTGCTGGTGCCGTGGCGGCTTGTTTCATGAAAAAAACTCCTTTAGAAGATTAATTTACGGGTAGCCTGTGGTTGGCCACCCGTGAGGTGCGGTATGGAGAGATCAGCAGTCGGGGAGGCGTCCCATAAGCGGGAGTTCACCGACAATAGGGCTGGCGTAATTGATAAAGGCCTGAGTTACGTTATTGCCTGCTTTATTAATAAAACTTGCGGGCATGTGGCGGGTATTTTTGGCGACCTTACGCAGTGGCACAACCTTATAAAATATCTCGTACTCCTTACCCGCGCTCCGTTTGATAGCTACCGATCCACTACCGACACCGGCGAGAGCTGCGGCGACGGCCACATTACCTACTTCGTACGCTTCGTAGGTATCGGTGGTTGAGGCGACACCGGGGAAACTCCGCTGCAGATAGCCGAAAGTATCGGCACGGACGCGGCTGATACCGGTACGCTCTTTAACAACACCGGCCAGGAAGTCGCCAAGTGCGCCGGTACCTGATAGTTGCACATTACCGTGGGAGTCGACCTCATTCATAAACTTAGCCGCAATGGGGGTACCGTCGGCATCGGCGATCCCTTCAGAGACGGCTACTACACAGCGGCCTATTTTAGAGACAGTGGCTTTAACATCATCGGCAAACTGCTCCAGCGAGAAGGGACGTTCAGGGAGATAAATCAGGTGCGGACCGTCATCGGGATATTGCCGCGCCAGAGCCGAGGCTGCGGTGAGGAAACCGGCGTTGCGACCCATAATGACATCGATTTTCACGCCACCCAGAGCGCGGTTGTCGAGATTATCGCCCATCAGCGCCATGGCTACAAAACGTGCTGCCGAGCCGAAGCCGGGGGTGTGGTCATTCTCCAGCAGATCGTTATCGATGGTTTTGGGGATATGAAAACAGGCGATATCATAATTGGCTTTACGAGCCTCTTCATTGATGATGTGGGTAGTTTCGGCTGAGTCATTACCACCGATATAGAAAAAATAGCGTATATCGTGGCTAAGCAGCACCTTAAAAATAGCGGTGCAGTCGTCCGGGGTCGGTTTACGGCGCACTGAGCCTAGTGCTGCTGACGGCGTAGCGGCGACTGATTTCAGGAGGTTGCGGCCAGGTTTACGCAGGTCAACAAACTCCTCTTTGAGGATCCCGCTGATACCGTGACGGGCACCATAGATTCCCCCTATGGCTTTTGAATCACGTGCTGCCAGCACGGCACCGATCAGGCTTTGATTGATCACCATTGATGGTCCGCCGCTTTGTGCGATAAGCATATTTCCTATTGTCATGGCTCCTCCACAAATCTGTTTTGTAAAAGGTTATTTTGACATGAAGCGGCCGTTAATACAAGAGTGAAGAGTGGTCAAATTTACTGCTTGCGTTAGGGTTGTATTTTGTGGCATAATATCGCGCTTGATGTATTGTGCCTTTGATTAATTTATGTGAAAAAAATCTATCCGGATATGAAATCAACCAAAACAGGCGGCTTCACCATGCTGGAGATGCTGGTGGTTGTCTTTATTATAGGTGTATTGTCTGCCGCGGTACTCTATTCTATAACACGTGCGCGCGCCAGCGGCGATGCGGCGAGGTGTCGTGCCAATTTGCGTAACCTGGGGCAGGCGGTGGTAAATCTGACGGTGGAGCACAACGGTGAGATACCGTTTGCCGGTGGTTACGAGATGTATATCAGAATGTCTGACCACTATATTGAGAGGCGCGGCTGGGTAAACTGGGTACCTAAAGGTGATGAAAAGCGGCCCAAGTGGTCAAGCAAGAGTCCGCAGGAGTCGTTAATGATCCAGCCGCCGTGGTTTGGGAGCAAGGGGTTGGAGGCGATTCGTGACGGCACTTTATGGGCGGACGATAATTTTGACCCACGCAACATGCTTGACATTGCCTCATACTGCTGTCCGCTTTACAAGCGGAAAATTAAGCGAGCCAAAGATGCACCGGGGCGCAAAGATGCGGTGCGGAGTTATGCTATGAACGGTTATTTTGGTTACCAGCACTGGAAACTATCGAGCGGCGTAAAGATGTCGAGTATGGATCGACCGGCGAGCCGAACCATGCTGTTTGCCGAGATGGTGGTGCAGGGTGGTCAGAAAGACACTGATACTAATTTTGATAAAAGCGACCATGGTGACCAGACGCTAGACGCGCAGGGGCCTGATGGTCAGGGGAGTAAGAGCTCGCCCTATGAGTCGATCGGTTTTTACCATATTGTTGCGGGGCAGCGATGTGGTCATGTGGTATTTGTTGATGGACATGTGGAGGTAGTGCGTGAGCGTGATGACAATGGTAATAATCCTACATATGGGTTAGCCACAGGATCGCTTTGATAAGCTTTAACGCAATACTTAAACCACAATTTTAGTGCGAACCCGAGAACACTACAGGAGTAAAAATAGATTATGGCAACTAGCAGGAAGAGGGTGGCTGAAGGCTCTAAGGCCACAAAGAGCACTACCGCAAAGGGTAAAGAGGATAAGGCTGGCGTAGATGAGAAAATCGTGGCGGGCAAGGCCGGCGAGATAGCGGCGGTGAAAAAACCGGTTGCTGCCAAAACTGTAACGGCTAAAAAGGAGGCAAAGCCCAAGGTTGCAGCTAAAAAAGAGGCTAAAGTAAAAGAGGTGAAAGCACCTGCCAAGAGTAAAGTTGCTAAGGCGGCTGAGCCGAAAATGACTGCTAAAGGTGCAGTTGCAGCTAAAAGCAAGGCGGTAAAAAAGCCGGCGGTACCGAAAAAGAAGAGTACGGTCAAGAAGAGCGATAGCGATGTAGCCGGCAAACGGAGTGTGGCTCCGCAGGCGGCAGCTGAAGAGGTCATTGAAGAACGCGATCTGGACGATGTTGATGATCAGGTAGCAGAGCTGGATATCGATGTAGCCGAGGAGGACATTTTTGAGATTGACGAGGCGTACAGTGAGCGGCGGCGGGGCGGTTCCGAGGTTATTGCAGTTGATGATACTGACGACATAGACGACGACGACTTTGCGGTTGATGATATTGAGCTGGTTGATGATCGTGATATAGATGAAGAGGACGACGACCTTGACGATGATCTCGACAGTGATCTGATTGATGATCTCGACAGTGATCTGATTGATGATGAGAGTGATCTGATTGATGATGATGGCGAGGTCGACAATCTGGATGATTTTGACGAAGCCGAGCATGATCCGGAGCGGGTCGCAGCGATTGTTGCGATGCGCAAAGAGCGCTCGGAGCGTAATGAGCGGATCAAGGCGCTGATACGGAAGGCCGATGATCAGGGCTTTCTGACATACGATGATATAAACCTGCTGTTACCCGAGACGGTGATCAAGGGTGAGGATGTAGAGCCGTATTTGGCGATACTGCGCGGTATGAACATTGATATCATCGACTCTACCGAGGTGGAGAAGTTCCGGGCTGAGCACGACATCGCCGAGCAGCAGAGTCGGGGGAGCCGACTCGATATTTTTGATGACCCGATCCGCATGTATCTCCATCAAATGGGCCAGGTGCCGCTGCTCACCCGCGAGCAGGAGGTCGATATTTGCAAGCGTATTGAGATCTCAGAGCAGGCGGTCAGGGAGTCGTTCAACGCATTCCCCTTTGCCGCCAAGCTCTACCTAGAGTTAATTGACAAACTAGAGAACGGAAGCGAGAGATTTGACCGTGTAGTAACAGATAAATTTGCCGACAGCCGTGATGCCTATATGGAGGGTGTGGGCAAACTCAAGAAGTCGCTGCACACGGTACATGGAAAAATTATCAAAGCTTATGCGGCTGTCAAGGGAACAGATGAGACCGACGCAAAATTCAAGCGTGCCGCCAAGACACTCGAGACGGCCCGCAACGATTTGACAGTGGTTTTTGCAGATTTGAGCTTTAAGCAGAAAATTGTGGAGATACTTTGCATGGAGGCCGACGAGAAGATCTATAAGCCTTACCGTGCACTGCTTGAGGAGCGTAATCGGCTGAACAAGCTGCGGGTCAGCAAAAAGCGTGACCAGAACCTCGCTGATGTGGGGATGCGGCTACAGGCGATAGAGTCGGAGTTTGGGATGAGCAGCGAGGAGTTTTTGTCGCGGTTTGACAAACTGCGTGAGACAATGCGTGCCGGTCAACAGGCTCGGACGGAGATGGTAGAGGCCAACTTGAGGTTGGTAATAAGTATTGTTAAAAAATATATGAATCGTGGGCTCTCCTTTCTGGATTTGATTCAGGAGGGTAATACAGGCCTTATGAAAGCTGTTGAGAAATTTGAATATCGGCGTGGCTATAAATTCAGTACTTATGCCACATGGTGGATTCGGCAGGCAGCCACACGCGCAATTGCTGACCAGGCACGTACTATACGTATTCCTGTTCATATGATTGAGACGATCAACAAGCTGTTGCGTGTGCAGAAAAAGCTCGTACAGGAGCTGGGGCGCGAGCCAACACCAGAAGAGGCCGCCGAAGAGATGGGCATCCCGGTTGAACGAGTCCGGGCAGTTTACCGCATGGCACAGCAGCCGATATCGCTGCAGAGCTCGGTCGGGGAAGGCGAAGATGCCCAATTTGGCGATTTTATTGAGGATAAGTCGGCTGAGAACCCATCGGAGATGACCGCATACAGCATGTTGAAGGAGCGTCTCCAGGAAGTATTAGCCACTTTGGCAGATCGCGAGAAGCAGGTTTTGGATTTCCGCTTCGGACTTACTGATGGTTACTCGCGGACACTGGAGGAGGTAGGTAAACAGTTTAACGTGACGCGTGAGCGCATCCGGCAGATCGAAGCCAAAGCCCTGCGCAAGTTGCGTCACCCCACCCGGATGCGTAAACTGGAAGGTTTTTTGGAGTCGCGCTAAGTTATTTTATCTCCCGGTCGACCCGTTTTGTCGGCCAGCGCTACACCGGGCTGGTATAACCAGAGGTGGAGTGAGTGCGGTTTCAACAGTTTAAGCATCCTAATGCAGAAGTTATTCAGGAGGTTATTTTGAAGGATTCAATGGTTTCTATATGGGGCTTTTCGTGCCCGTTTGGTTCAGACCCGATTTGGGTGAGTGTTGGTATCGGTGTGGTGTTGGTAGTGATTCTGGTGTGGTACTTCGCCGGTCGCGGCAAAAAAGGCGGCCGGGGGCGGCAATCGCGCAATGACAGCTACCGTGGCAGCGGCAGAAGCGATCTGATTGAGATTTACGTAGGCAATTTAAGCTACGATCTCAGTGAGAGTCAGTTGCGTCGCGAGTTTGAAAAATACGGCACGGTGGCTTCGGCGCGGGTGATTGAGAACCGCTACAACAAAAAATCGAAGGGTTTTGGTTTTGTTGAGATGCCGATTCGTGCTGAGGCTGAGAAGGCTATCAGGGCACTGCACGATAAAGAGGTGCTGGGACGTAAAATGCGCGTGAACGAAGCGCGCAACAAGACTCGCGACTGAGCCTGAGAATTGACCCCTTGCAGGGTCACGCTTAATTGACCCCGTCGGGCAGATGGCAAGTGCTCTCTGCCGGCGGGGTTATAATTTATCGTCGGTGCGGATCCGCTCTACAGTCCGTTCGATCATCGCCTTATATTCAGCGATATCGGCGTTTTCACTGATAGTGATCCGCAGGATGGCCGATTCGAGGATGGAGTAGAGGAGATTACAAGCCACCCCGACAGGCATAATGGCGATTTCACCGTGGCGTTTACCTTCGCGGATTAGGCGACGCAAAACAGTTTTAAGGCCGATGGTGTGTTTTTCGATCGGCTTACGCATAGAGCGTCCGGTGCGCTGCGCGCTCAAGACATAATCGAGAATTACGGTCAACAGCAAACGATGGAGAAAAATGAGCGAGAGGACGTGATTGAGGACATTCTTCAGCTTTTCACAGGCGGGTAACGAGGCACTGGTTAATTCGGCATAAGTTTGGGTTAGGTCGGCAGTGGTGAGGCTGATGGTATAGTCAAAAATTTGCCGTTTATCCTTAAAATACTTATAGAGAGTAGTACGGGCGATCCCGCAACGATCGGCGATTTTCTGCAGGGTTACATCCTCGTACCCCTGCTCGGCAAACAATCGCAAAGACTTCTCCAGAATATCGCGTCGCCGTGCCTCATGATTTATCATTATACCCATAACTAAAGTATGCCCAAATACGTCATAAATAAAGGTCTTTTAGGGGGCATCATGCCTTTGGTGACCTTTGCGTTATACCGCTCAAGTGGTTTGAGATTTACATTGTGACATTTTATGAATTAATGTCAAGTCTACATCAGATAAAGACCAAAAAAGGGGACAATTCTAAAACTGCTACAGCCGTAACCAAATGTTATATAGCATAGAAATCTTATTCCCTTA
>JAAYNR010000057.1 GCA_012520735.1 Lentisphaerota bacterium
GCGGCGCAGGGTAGCACGATACCCGGGGTGACGGTGACAACAGAGACGTTCCCCGTCTGGGAGCGTGCTGTGGAGAGCGAGCTGCTGCAGGTGGAGATTGGCGGACAGTGGTACACTTTTGCCAGTTCGCTTTTCGGTGCCGCTCCATCTACCGGCGGTGCGGTGGTAGAGGCACCGCTGGTATTTTTTGACTCAGCCACCGGTTATCAGCAGAGCGACCTCTCTTTTATGAAGGGTGCGGCAGTGGTACATTTGGGGTGCCATATTGAGTCGGCGGAGCAGTACCAGCGACTGATTGAGGCCGAGCCGGCATTCCTGCTTTTTGTAGATATACGCTTCCCTGGTGACGGTGCCCTGGCAGATGGTCTCTTCCCCGCTTATGTCCATGCGTACGGGGCACGGACCACGGTGAATGTGGCGTATCATGATGTCTGGCGCTGGCGACGTGAAGGGGCGACAAGAGCACGCCTGTGTGTGAAGGGTGAACGGCGCCGCAGTGAGTCGCAGAATGTGGTGCTGGAGATTGCGGGGAGTGATCCTGCCGCGGGGGTGATTTACCTTGGGGCGCACCACGACACTCAGGCAGGAACAGTAGGGGCTGATGATAACGCTATCGGCTGTGCCTCTCTGCTGGAGCTGGCGCGGCTGTTGGCCGAGAGCGGTTTGCGCCATACGGTACGGTTGGTGAGCTTTGGTGCTGAAGAGCAGTTATCGCTGGGGAGTGCCGCATATGTGCGCCGACACCGTGCAGAGGTGGCGGCGAATGGTCGTTTTATGTACAACATAGACGGCTCGGCATCGGCACTGGGTTGGCTGGTATTTACCATGAACAGCAGTGCAGCGCAGGAGAGTCTGTTGCGCGAAGTCTTTACAAAACACGGTTTTACATATGAGCTGACCAATGAGCCGTGCCCCTACACTGATCAGTTCCCCTTTGCGGCTGCCGGTGTACCGGGGCTGTGGGTCTACCGGAAAAACTGTGTTACCGGTGTATACTACCACCACCGCTATGACGATATTATCGCCAACCTCGACCTCAAAATGGCGGCACGTCAGTTGGATGCGGCGGTGGAGTTTCTGACAAGGATGTCGGGTGATGATGCAGTGTCAGCGCAAGTGGCTTTCAGTGAGAGCGAACAGAGAGTCATCGACACTCTATGGGAGACTATCTGTGGTGGTTGGGGTGGATTTACAATGAAATAAGTGGGGGGTGGCGGTAAGCCACTCTACAATAAGGGAGAGACATTATGAAGGTTTTGGAGTGGCAGAATCCTGCTCTGGTAGAGCGTAACCGTGCGATGGCACATGTGCCGTGGGGTGTGTATGAGTCGGTGGAGCAGGCATTGAGCGGCGATCGCAGAGCCTCGCAGTATGTTCGCTCGCTTAACGGTATGTGGAAATTTATGCTCTACGCTAACCCTGAGGCAGCACCGGACTTTGCGGCTGCGGGGTTTGATGTAGCTGAGTGGCACGATATGCCGGTGCCGTCCAACTGGCAGTTAAGGTGCTGCGGATTGCAGCGGCAACTTATCTGGAAGATCAGGATTATTGGCAGTTGTCGGGGATTGAGCGTGATGTAACCCTCTTTGCCAAGCCATCGGTTCATCTGCGCGACTACACCGTAAGAACCCGTTTTACGGACAAAAATTATGGTAACGCCACGCTGGAGGTGACGGCCTATATGTCGCGGCTCGATCCTGCAGATGAGTGGGAGGTGCAACTGGAGCTGTTTGACAGTGAAGGTGTGGCGGTGTTTGAGCAGCCGCTGCGTGAGAAAGCGGGCGGTGTCGCCAATGCGTATGCTACGACCAATCCGGAGAATTTCTGCGCGATCTTCAGTAAGGTAGTTGAAACACCGAGGCACTGGACAGCGGAGAGTCCGGTGCTCTATACGGTGGTTCTCTCGCTGGTTGATAAAGATGGTGTAGTTATTGATGTTGAGAGTGCCAGAATCGGTTTTCGCGAGTTGGAGATACGTGAAGGGGTGTTACTGCTTAACGGTCGGCGGCTGGTGATACGTGGTGTAAACCAGCACGAGTATAACTCACACAGCGGGCGCGTGATGAGTGAAGAGTGGATGCGCAGTGAGCTGATAGCGATGAAACGGCTCAATATCAATGCGGTACGCACGTCTCACTATCCCCATTGTAGTCGTTGGTATGAACTGTGCGATGAACTGGGACTCTACGTGGTAGACGAGGCTAACATCGAGACACATCAGTTATGGGCCTCTTTGTCGCGGGCACCGGAGTGGGCGGGAGCCTATCTGCAACGGGCGCTGCGGCTGGTGTTACGTGACCGCAACCACCCGGCGGTGATTACGTGGTCGCTAGGGAATGAGTCGGGGTGCGGTGCCAACCATGCCGCGATGGCGGCGTGGATCAGGCACTTTGATGGAACGAGACCGGTACAATACGAGTCGGGGCGTCCGGGGCCCGATATCTCGGATATCTTTGCCCCGATGTATCCTGATCTTAACTGGGTGCAGCACACGCTGGCCGATCCCCACGAGAAACGTCCGCTGATCATGTGCGAGTACGCCTATGGCAAAGGGAACAGTGGCGGCAACTTCTTCAAGTTTTGGGATTTAATCTATACTTTGCCCCGTTTTCAGGGTGGTTTCATGTGGGACTGGGCTGACAAAGCCTTTGTACGCAAATTAGCCGATGGGCGCGACGGTTACTTTTACGGCGAGCTCGAGGGCGAGGGGTCGCATGTGGCTCGGATGTGTCTGAACGGTATAGTATTTCACGATTTGTCGCTCAAGCCGGCAGCTTACGAGATGTGGAAGTGTCAGGCACCGGTAAGATTTGCCGAGATAACGGCGGCAGAGACCCGAGCCGGGCGATTCCACATTTTCAATCTCTACCTCGATTCAGAGCTTGATCACCTCGAGTTGCTGTGGGAGGTTGAGGCTGATGGCATAACTGTGGAATCGGGGAGGTGCGATCTGCCGGCAGCAGCGCCACGCGAAGGGCTCACCTACGCCAATACACTGGCTGCGGCGGCTTTGGGTGGGTTTGCGGTAGAGCGGCAAGCAGATATTATTGAGGTGCCATTTAAAACTGGAGAAGTGGTTCCGGGTGCCGTGTACACTCTCAACCTCCGTTGCGTATTGCGTCAGGAGACAGCATGGGCTGAGAAGGGTCATTGCGTGGCCTGGGAGCAGTTTACCTTACCGGTCAGCGTGCCGGCACTTATGCCACGTGGGATTGCCGGTGGCGAGCGAGTCGAAGAGCCGCTGCAGTGGCAAGACGACGATATGAGTGTGATATTTGATCCCGCAGCCGGTGCATTGAGTTCGCTCAGTATTGCGGGAAACGAGATGATAGTGCGTGGTTTTAATGAGTGCTTTTATCGTGTCCCGACCGATATCGACGAGGCTCAGGGAGGTGAGCACACTTACGCCGGCAAATGGCGCAATGCAGGGCTTAACAGGCTCGAACGACGGGTTGATGATGTGCGGGTGGCGGCCATTGGCAAGAGCGGGTTACGTATTATCTGTGACACCACCACCTTACACGAGGGGAGAACAATAGCCTGCACTCGCACCACTCATACTCTGGAGGCGGGAGAGATAGGGATTGAGATGGAGTTTCAGTTGGCAGGGTATTTGCCATTTGTGCCGCGAGTCGGGGTAGAGGGTGTTTTTGCCGATGCGTTGACTGAGGCTGCCTGGTTCGGACGGGGGCCGTTTGAGAACTACAGCGACCGCAAACACGCTGCCATGCTGGGGCGCTACGCTATGCCTGTGGCGAAGCTGTTTACGCCATACATTTATCCGATCGACAACGGTGTGCGGCAAGATGTGCGGTGGCTGGAGCTGGCGAGCAGGGATGGTAGCGGATTACGCTTCAGCGCCATGGCGGCACCATTTCACTTCTCGGCCCTTAATTACAGTTGGCAAGATTTAGAACGGGCAGGATATGTGCATGAGCTGAAGCCACGGGGAGAGGTTTATCTCCATATAGATACAGCACAAAGCGGTCTGGGTGGCGACACCGGCTGGTCACAGAACATCCACCCCGAGTTTCAGGTAGAGCCGGGGTATTACCGGCTGGCATTCAGGATAGAGGCGCTAAAAAGGGGGAAGTAATTCATCACAGACAGAAAGGAGCAAAACTCACTTACACGGGCTCTTAATCGCCCACTTATTTAATCGTATCTTGCCATTGACCGGAAACACACAACTTTTAACCTCTCTTAAGCAGAAAGTTCAACCATGACTAGTATCCAACAACGTGCTGAGCTGCAACGCCGCATCTGGCAGATCGCCAACGATGTGCGTGGAGCTGTCGATGGCTGGGACTTTAAACAGTATGTGCTTGGTGCCCTTTTCTACCGCTTCATCAGTGAAAACTTTGCGCAATATATCGAAGGTGGTGATGACAGCCTATCCTATGCCGTATTGGACGATAGCGTAATTACCCCCGAAATCAAGGATGATGCCATCAAGACCAAGGGCTATTTTATCTACCCAAGCCAACTGTTTGTCAACATCGTGGCGAGTGCCAACAGCAACGAAAGCCTGAACACCGATCTGGCCGCCATCTTTGCCGCCATTGAAACCTCCGCCAGTGGCTACCCTTCCGAACAGGATATCAAGGGGCTCTTTGCCGATTTCGATACCACCAGCAACCGTCTGGGTCATACCGTCAAAGAGAAAAACACCCGTCTGGCGGCGGTGCTCAAAGGGGTGGCTGAGCTCGATTTCGGCACTTTCGACGAGAGTCATATCGACCTCTTTGGCGATGCTTACGAATTTCTGATCTCCAACTACGCCGCCAATGCCGGCAAATCGGGCGGCGAGTTCTTTACTCCGCAACATGTCTCCCGCTTGATCGCCCGGCTCGCCATGCACAAACAGGCCAGCGTCAACAAGATCTACGACCCCGCCTGCGGTTCCGGTTCGCTGCTGCTGCAAGCCAAGAGACACTTCGACGCGCATATCATCGAAGAGGGGTTCTTCGGTCAGGAAGTCAACCACACCACCTACAATCTGGCGCGGATGAACATGTTCCTGCATGATATCAACTACGATAAGTTCAACATTAAGCTGGGCGATACGCTGCGCAACC
>JAAYNR010000044.1 GCA_012520735.1 Lentisphaerota bacterium
ACAACATTTGGTTACGGCTGTAAGCAGTTTTAGTTTCATGAATGCTCCTGTGTCTGGACTACTCTAAGTGCCGTAGCGACAATCGCAATGACACTTGATTGGTACATATTCCAGGTTTGAAATTTTTCGAACTATTATGATAATAAAATTGTCAGGATTATGTCAACTGGGAAAGTTGACAATCAAAAAAACATAAACTGCCTTGACAAATGGGGCAGTTTTAACGATAAATCGGTAAACGGATTTTTTAGTTTAAAGGAGTCAAATGGCAGAGAAACGGAAGCAAACCCGTGGGTTGACGTGGCGTTCACTGGTGGTGACACTGGTGGCAATATTCATGCAGGCGGCCTGGATTTCATACGCTGAGCGTTACAATACTTACGGTAGTTTTGCTGAAAACTCACCCCCAAACAGTGCTATGGCTGTGATCCTTGTGGTCATCTCCATTTGCGGGGTATTGGCGATGTTGCGTAGAAGTTTACGGTTGACCGGGGCTGAGATGGTGATTGTCTACGCTGCATTGGTGGTTTCAGCGCCATTAATGACACAGGGGCTCTGGGGACGAATGGCGGGGCTGTTGGCAGCTATCCCTAACAATGCCGATTTTAAGACATACGACAATATGCCCAAAAAATTGTGGCCACACGGGCCGAACTTGATTACAAACGGCCGCTTTGAGCGAGAATTTGAGGGGTTTGAGGCACAAGGGGAGGTGTCGTGGGAAGAGGCCGATGCCGGGCGATTAGGGCGGGTGAAAGTCCCTGTGCTATCGGTAGCGGAGCAGGGGGAGGCTGAGCTCAGGTTTAAACTGGGCAGGTTTGACCATAGTGGGCGTGAGGTATTGGTGCCGGGGGAGCGTTTTCTTTTATCGCTACTGATACGTGCCGAGGGGTTACAGCGGGCATCATCGTACACTTTGGCACTCAGTGCTGACGATGGACCGGAGCGGATACTGAATTTATCGACCTCAGAGACACGGCCCACCTTTGCCCAGCCGGGTGGTTTTGAGCGGATAGGAGCCTCGCCGGTGACTGTACCGCTGGAGTTGGAGCGGGAGTTAAGCCTGCTGATACGGCTCAATGGGGCAGGGAGGTTATCGGTTTACGATATAGAGCTGATGAACGTTGAGGCGGTTGAGTCGATCTACTCCGGGCGGCATGTGGTCAAGGCTGACAGTGTAGACGAGCTGGGGTCTGATGAGCGAGGCAATCTGGTAGTACGACCCGACAGTTTAGTGGGACTAGCCGGGTTACGTTACCTGATGACGGGATATATCCCTTTACGGCAGTGGTTACAGCCGGCTCTCGCATGGTCGCTACTGATAGCGGCGATGTTTGCCGGATTTTTCGGTTTTAACCTGCTGATGCGTCGTCAATGGGTAGAGAGCGAGCGTTTTACTTTTCCGCTGACGATTGTGCCGCGTCATCTCTTTGCTCAGGACGAAACGGGCCGATGGGTAATCTGGCGCAACCGGATAATGTGGTTTGGCTTTGGTCTGGCGGCGATAGTAGCCCTACTAAAGGGGTTGCATTACTACAATCCGGCGATACCGGAGCTGGGGTGGGAGTTGACACCACTGGCACCGCTGGTAGAGAATCCGTTAGCTAAAGCGTATTTCAAAGAGGTGTCGCTGCCGATGCTGTCACTCACAGTCCTCTCTATCGGGTTATTGATTCAGACCGATATCCTCTTCTCCTTATGGAGCTGTTTTTTCCTGTTTCAGCTCTTCAATTTGGCTGGTCCGGCGCTGAATATGAACCAATACCCCGGCTATCCCTGGAAATTCCAGCAGGCGATGGGGGCCTTTATTGCCTACGCGATGCTGGCACTCTTTGTGGGGCGACGTCATTTACGTGAAGCACTACGGCTCGCCTTCACAAAAACTGTGGCGGCGGCGGGGCGTGGTAACGAAGTACGGGAACACCGGCTGTCGCTGGCCATGATACTTTTCTCCTTTGCCGCTCTGGCGTGGTGGGGCTGGTGGACCGGAATGGGGGTTAAGGCGAGTCTTCTTTTCTTCGGGTATATAATGATACTCGGTTTTGCCACGAGTAAAATCAGGGCTGAGTGCGGCTCACCATTGGCTTACCTGACACCCTATTTTGGGATGCAATTTGTGGCGGCAACCGGTGGTTTTGCCATGTTTGGGCCTACGGGCATGTTGGTAGCCACCATTGCTTCGGGCTTTATGACGGTCTCCTGCTTCCTGTTGATTGCGCCGGTACAGATAG
>JAAYNR010000056.1 GCA_012520735.1 Lentisphaerota bacterium
ACAACATTTGGTTACGGCTGTAAGCAGTT
Organism: Lentisphaerota bacterium; assembly: GCA_012520735.1. Classification (GTDB taxonomy): domain Bacteria; phylum Verrucomicrobiota; class Kiritimatiellia; order RFP12; family JAAYNR01; genus JAAYNR01. The sequence goes on from JAAYNR010000056.1 coordinate 30, forward strand.
TTAGAAGGTGGATTGTGAGACATCAACAATCAAGAGCCATGATGTCACACTTAAACGCTTTTCTGCTTAAACGAAACCACCTCGCCCTTCAAGACTTACAGAGCATCTTTTCTTTGTCGTAAGCTTTGTCGTGAGCTTTGTCGACTTTATCATTGAGCACTTACCGGGAGACAGAGAAGCAATATTCCCTTTTTAACCACTCCTTTGCGTCCACTCCGTGGTCGCAAAAACCACAGCCCCGCGCCACCAGCCCACTCCACTATTTCTCACGCCGTCCTCCCTTGCCCTGAAAGGGCTAAACATACATTTCACCGCACACGGTATCGGCCACTTCACACCCGCGTCTTGTCAAACGCCACCCTCCATCCTCACCTTCCATCACCACGCCACTCCCGCGCAACCGCTTCAGTCGCTCACCCCATCTCTTAGCCAGGTGACCTGCCTGTGGATATTTACGCAAAAACTCTCCTATATTACACCCCTCTGCCAACCGCAGCTTAAAGACAAACCGCTCTGTCAGATCATCATCCACAGTCACCGTCTCCTCCTCGACCGGCGGTAGTACGCCTCTACCCAGAGCGGCACCATATGCCGCTACCGATGCCATATTGTTCCGCCGCTGCCGCCCAATCCGTGACGCAGCCGCCGGCCCCAAACCCACATAATCGTTCCCGTGCCAATAGGCCAGATTATGCCTGCACTCATAACCAGGCCTTGCATAGTTCGATATCTCATAGCGTCCATAACCTGCTGCTGTCAGAATCTCCTCGGCTACCGCCAACTGACATAACTGCTCCTCATCGTTCGGCAAAGTCACACCCCTGCGTACCATGTCAGCTAAAACACTCCCCTCATCAACCATCAGCGCATATACCGATATATGCGTCACATCAAGTGCCACCGCTCTTAACAAACTCTCGCGCCAACCATCCTCATCCACGCCGGGTAAACCTGCTATCAAGTCTATCCCCACATTCTCAAAACCGGCACTCTTAATTGCCCCTAATGCCGCCAGTGTATCGGCCACACTGTGGCGTCGTCCCATCGCCGCCAACACCTGATCATCAAAACACTGCACCCCCATGCTGATACGATTCACCCCATAACCACGTAATGCTGACGCCAATGTCACACTCATCAACTGCGGCGTCACCTCAACACTCCACTCGTATACCCTGCTTAACGGCACCCTCGACTCTAACTCACGAATCAACCGCCCCAGCCCCTCTTCTCTCAGCATCACCGGTGTACCGCCGCCAAAATAGAGCGTCTCCAACTCAAGCTTCAGCCCGCTCGCCTGCAACAACTCCAACTCTACCCCCGGCAGCTCGCCATAAGCCGGATCACTCCCCTGCTCCGAATAGAAGGCACAATAGTAACATTTGCCATCACAATAAGGGACATGGATATAGAGATGATGTATTGGCTCCTGTGAGCTCATGTTACCGCTTCAGTCAGGACTCGTCGTTTAAAAGCCAGCGGTACCAGTAAAACCGGACACACCGACTGCCTAGAGACACGCGAAGCCACATTGCCAAAAAACACCGAGCTCCGCCCTTGATGCCCCATCACTATCAGATCTACCGCCTTCTCTTGCGCAAATGCCAATATCTGTTGCTCTGGGTTACCAAACCGTGCTTCTGCTTCAAACTGTACCCCCTCCGGCAAACGCAATCGATACCCCGCCAGCCGTTCATCAAACTCTCTGCTGGCAACCCGCTCCACATCCATACTGTCCTGATCTTTAATATAACCGCGCCAGAACTGTGCCCCCGGCTCAGGAAAAACATGGAGCACGTAGAGCATACTGTTGGTATTACGCATCACCGCCTCGGTGGCAATGTCAAAGGCAAAATCGGAGTTCTCCGAAAAGTCAGTGCAGATCAATATCCGCTTGAAGTGTCCATATCTTAACACCTGCTCTCCCATAATTACCTCCTTGTTTTACGTTAATGAACCAGCCCCGGCAGGTATGTCGCCATACCGGGGAACAAAATCAGCAAAGCCACCGCCACAATCAATGCCAGTAAAAAAGGGACAGAACCACGAAAAACCGTCTGTAACGGAATTGTTCGCGATATCCCGCTCACCACATATACGTTTACCCCCACCGGCGGTGTAATCACTCCCATCTGTGTCACTAACACTATCATCACCCCGAACCAGATAGGATCAAAACCGAGTTCCATCACCACCGGATAAAATATCGGTACCGTCAACATCACCAGAGCCAATGCATCAATAAAACACCCCGCCAGCAGGTAAAACCCCATTATCAATACCACTATCATCCACCCCGGTAGCGGCAGCCCCGTCAGCCATGAAGCCAACTCACCCGGTATCCGTGTCACCGCCAGAAAATGACCAAACATTGTCGCCCCAGCCACAATCACCAACACCATGCACGATGTCCGCACCGTCTCTTCAGCCGCTCGCGCCAACATCCGCCAGGAGCAGTTGCCACCCACTGCCGCAATCACCACACTCCCTACCGCCCCCACTGCAGCTCCTTCTGTAGGTGTAAACCACCCTACAAACATCCCCCCCATCACAAAGGTAAACAGCACCAGCGTCTCTACCACACCCGATAAAGAACGCATTTTTTCGCGCAGAGAGTAGCGCTGTGTGCGCGGTGCCAGTGACGGACGCATAGTGCACCAGATCATAATCACCGCACAAAACAAAATCGCCACCACCACCCCCGGCAACACCCCCGCTATGAAGAGCTTGCCGATCGACTGCTCAGTAAGTATCCCGTAAACAATAAAAACTACACTCGGCGGAATCAACATCCCTACCCCCCCACCCGCCGCCACAGTCCCACTGGCCAAACGTGCATCGTAACCATATTTACGCATCTCCGGCAAAGCCACCGCCGCCATAGTCGCCGCTGTCGCCGGCCCCGACCCGCAAATCGCCCCGAAAGCGGCACAGGCTCCCACCGCTGCCATCGCCAAACCACCACGTATCCACCCCAGCCAGTGGTAAGCAGCGTTGAATAGTCGGCCACTGATGCCGGCATGAAACGACACCTGCCCCATAAATACAAACAGCGGTATTACTGTCAAACTATAACTGGCCAAAGTGTCGAACAAATCGGCCGATAACACCGACAACGCCGCCTGGGTGTTGATCACCACGGCATACCCTACCACCCCCGTCACCGCCATCACAAACCCTACCGGCAAACTGCACATCAGCAGCACCACCAGCACTATACAACCCAATACACCTAGCTCAATTGGCGACATCACCACCCCACCATTTATAAACGTACCAACTCACGCCCCGGAAAGAGCAGATGGTAAACTACCACCACCGCCGAAAGCGCACACGCTACCGCAATTACCCACGGCACCCAGAATACCGGCATCTCAAGTGTTGCCGTAACCTCCCGGTTCTTTAAGAAAAGACCCCCGTATACCACACATTGCCACGACGCAAAAGCAAACATGGTGATCGTCAGTAACCGCATTAATGAATCTACCACCACCCGCCCACGTCGGTGTAGCTTGTTGAAAAAATACTCCACCGCTACATGACCCTTCACTGCCGTAGTCAAAGGTATGGCACATGCTATACAGACCGCCCCAATAACCCGCACCAGGTCAAACACCCCTTTAATAGGTCTCCCAAGGGCACGAAGAATTACATCGGCACAAGTAAGCAATGCTAACACCCCTAATGCCACACCGGCAATAGCAGCCATCGCTTTAACCAGCCAGATAACCACTCGCCAAACCCCTCCGTCGGTCCGCCCCCAATCGCGTGGTCTTATTTTTTCGTTTTCACTCATCTCTCAAATACCTGATTTAATAAACTTAAATTTGCCTAATCATAACAGCTTGACCTCAGTTAAGAGAAGAGTATTTTTCATAGAGACAACCACCCCGCAAAATGTTATCCTCTCTCTCATGGTAACACCGTGCTTTACACCTCAACTCACTCTTACCCGGTGCCGACATTACAGGGTGTCGCCACTCTATCTCGCTTTGCTGCTGCTTGTTGGCATGGGACTACAGCTCCCGGCAGCCGAAGACGACTGGTTGGTACCTCTCGGCCTCCCGCCACGTGCCGCACCACGTCACATCTCCGGCGGTGAAGGTGTCCCGCCACTACCACTCCCCGCCACTCCACTGCGGCGTACTGAACGCAAGCGCGTCCCTTCCCCCCCCACTTTTATCGGAAAAGTGGTCTGGGGTGAGTCGGGCGAATATCGCTACGCCGATGGCCAAACCGCCCAGGTGGCCGATTGGAATCTCTGCCCTGATGACCTCGCCCAGTTAATGCGCAAGGCCGGACGCTGGTTCGGTATCCCTTACGGCTCCCAACCTGTCTCACTCAGCTCTTTCAACCCCGACCCCGCCGAAACACCGGCCCTCTTCTTCAGCGGTGTTCGTACCCTCCGCCTCACAGCCGACCAACTGAACCTGTTGCGCAGTTACATCGCACAAGGTGGTATGGCTATCTTCGACTCCATCGCCGGCTCCCCTTACTTCCACCACTCCGCCCGTGCTGTTGCCCAGCAACTCATCCCCAACGAGCCTATACGCACCGTTCCCCTCGACCACCCAATCTTTCATATGATGACCGACGCCACTACTGTCGCCTTCCCCCGCAATAATATCGGCGATAAACCCCTGATGGAGGCGATCTATCTCGGCAGCCGTATCGCCTGCCTTATCTCCCCCTATGGCCTCGGCTGCGGCTGGGATGACCACGAAGTCCCTATCCTCGAACAAGCCACCTTCTATGATGCCGACTCCGCCAACCGCCTCGGCATCAATATCGTCGCCTATGGCATCGGCTACGCCGCCGCCGCTCGACTCGAAGCCAAGCCCGAAACATTTGGCCTGATCGACGAAGCCACCCCCACCGATGAACTCGTCTTTGCCCAAATCCGCCACCCCGGTGCCTGGAATGTCCACCCCGGTGCCGCCACCGCGCTACTGCGCCGCCTCCGCCGTGAAAGTCCCCTTCGGGTCAGCCTCAAACGCGAAGCCGTCACCCCGGGCCAAGACGACCTCTCACCATATGTCATGCTCTACCTCGAAGGCCTCGACACCTTCACCTGGGATGAACCCGCCCTCACCGCTTTGCGCCAATTCATCGCCCGCGGCGGCACCCTCATTGTCAACAACGGCCTCGGCCTCTCCACCTTCGATACCTCCGCCCGCACCTCCCTCAACACCCTCCTCCCCAATACCCCCCTCACTCCACTCGACCCCCAACACCCCCTCTTCACCACCTTCAGAACCGTCGACACCATCACCGCCTCACCCGCCCTCCGCCAACGCTTCCCCGAACTCACCGCCCCCTCCCTCGAAGGCGTTGTTATCAACGGCGACCTCCGCATCATCTACAGCCGCTTCGACCTCGCCGCCGCCTGGCTCGGTTGCGACTACCCCCTCGCCCTCTGCTACAGCGGCGAAGACGCCATAAACCTCGGCATGAACATCCTTATCTACACCATGACCCACTAACCCACCCGCTATTAAACCACCACTAATGTATCTGCACAAACTGCGCCACGCCATCCATAAAACCATCCTCAGTGCCGCCGATCTCCTCTACCCCTCCGTCTGCAGTGCCTGTGGTAACCCCGCAGATCGTCCCGGGTGTCACATTTGCTGGCAATGCTTCAGCACCCTAAGTCTCGAAGCCGGTTACTGCTGCAGCCTCTGCGGCCACCCCATACAAACAACCGAAGACCACTCCTTCATCTGCGGTGCCTGTCGACACATCCCCCCCGCCTTTGATCGCGCTCGCGTTGCCGGTCGTTTCGAAGGCAAACTACGCCACCTCACCCACATGTTCAAATACCGCCACGCCCTCTGGCTGGCTGCCGATCTCGCCGAACTCCTCCACGGCTCCCTCCTCTCTCAATTCAACTACCCCGCCATCGACCTCATCCTCCCCATCCCCCTCCACACTACACGCGCCCGCAGCCGCGGCTACAACCAGGCCGAACTCCTCGCCACCCACCTTGGCCACCACCTCAACCGCCCCGTTGTACCCCAAGCCCTCATCCGCACCCGCAATACCGGCACCCAAACCCGCCTCACCCTCACCGCGCGCCACAAAAATGTTACCGGAGCCTTCGCTGTCTCTGATTCCGGCTGGGTCAAAGGCCGCACCATTCTCCTCGTTGACGATGTCATGACCACAGGTGCCACCTTCAGCTCCGCCGCACGCACCCTCAAAAAATCGGGTGCCTGGCGCGTCTGGGCCGTTGCCCTCGCCCGCGGCCAATAACACCAAAATGTCCGGGGACAGAGAAGCTATATCCCCCCATCGGTTCGTCAGGCTTGCGCAAAGACGGTTGCTTTACTGCAACAAAGTTTAACAACCGCCTGACATTTACGGCAGCACCTCCACGGTGCACCGCCATAAATGCCGTAAATCGCACACTTTACACCCACCCCCCTCTCTGCTATTATCCTCTCTATATCTAATAACCCTGAACTATTACTATGCCGTGCTGTTGTGCGGCTACCACCTTAAAGAGGCTTACCTCATGACAATGCGCACCGCCCCCTCTCTCCTCTCAGCCCTCACTATCGCTGCCGCTACTATTTCTCGTGGCAACACAGCCGCTAATGCCACGCCGGATGAAACATGGCGCGACACAGTGGTTGACCGTGCTCATATCATGTCGTTACAAAAATGGCGCCCCCTCACCAACACCATGCCCCTCCGCGCCAAAACCAAAACCGAGTTTAAGGCAAATGCCACTTATACGGGAATCCCCTACTCTAATGGTGGACGCGATGGCCGCCTGATCGGTTTTGATATCAACCTCCGAACCTTTCTGGCCGCTACTGAAAACCCGCAGAGTCACCTCTATACCAAAGATCTCCGTGGCCAGCGCTCTAACTCCGCTGCCTTCTACGGCATGGCCTGTAATGTTTTTGTCTCTTACTCGCTGCAATTAGCCTTCCCCACCACCAGTTCCTTCCAGGTTCCCCCCTTCAGCGACGGTATTGAGCGCCTCAAGGCTCCCTCGGCGCAGAAAGCTGCCGCCGGCAATATCCTCTGGTATAAGGGTCACATCGAGGTCGTCACCGGCACCAAACGCGATGCCGACGGTAATGTCACACAAATCACCGTTCAGGATAGTTGGCCACCAACCACCCGTATTAAGAAGTATACCCCTGACCAACTTGAGGCTTATCTCAAACAGTGTGGAGCAGCCCTCTACAATATCACCGATTATGCCGCCTGGCGTGGTCATAATTGTGCCGAAAATTTCCTCTTCCCTAATTATGAACTCGATTCCCTGAAGCCCCTCATTAACCGCACCCTCTTGCTCGACCTCGGCGACTGGGTCGCTTACTATAAAGGTAGCAGTGTCTCTTTTAATATTATGGATCGCGACAATAAAGGCGTTAAAGAGTTGGTCATAAAACGAGCTGACGACATAGTCGAGAAAGTCGCCGTTACAGAAAAAGGGATCATAACCAAAACTTTTGATACCACAGGCGATTATACCGCACATTGTGTCATGGCCGACGACACCATCAGCCAATCGTGTGAATTTTCACTCTGTGAAATCACCTGCTCGCTGCCACGTAATGCCGTCACCGAGGGCGACTCCTGGGATATCCACTTCACCGCCGATAACATCACCCCTATTAATATCCGTGTCAATCATGGCGACAAAATCGACTATGATAACCCGTTTAAGACATACAGTATCTGGCCTACGGCAGAGCAACTTCAGGCTGGCTGTATTACTGTACCCGGTGATGTCTGCAACAGATTGGGTGAATACACTGTCACAGTCATAGGTGAAAACCGCTACGGCAGACTCAAAAATGTGCAGAAGATCAATATCGTCGCTAAAGCTGATCCCACCACTGCCGAGTAACTACAAGAAGTGACTCATGGAAAAACGCGAAGTTATCAGAATGGTACTGGAGGGTAAACGCCCCCCCTATGTCCCATGGTCATTCTCGTTTACCCATGAAGCCGCCGCCAAGCTGATTGCTCACTACGCCTCTGAAGACCTCGACACATGTGTCCAAAATCACCTTCTCTGCCTCGGCGATAGTGTCGGCTACTTTGAAGACCTCGGCAACAACCGCTTTCGCGACACTTTCGGCGTCGTGTGGGATCGCAGCGTCGATAAAGATATCGGTAACGTCGAAAGCCCACTACTCCATGATCCTACACTCAGCGGCTATACCCTCCCCGACCCGCTGCAAGACTCTATCTACGCCGATATTGAGCAGAATATCGCCCTCCATGGTGACCGCTTCCGTATCTTTATGATCGGCTTCTCGCTCTATGAACGTGCCTGGACACTCCGCGGCATGGAAAACCTGATGATCGACTTTATCGACCACCCCCGCTTTGTCAGGGAACTCTTCCGTACCATCGCCGACTACAATATCGCCCAGGTAAAAAAAGCCGTCACTTATGATATCGATGCCGTCTACTTCGGTGACGATTGGGGGCAGCAGCTCGGTCTGCAAATGGGTCCCGCTTTGTGGCACGAATTTATCAAACCCGAACTTACCCGCATGTACCGTGCCGTACGTGAAGCCGATAAATATGTCTTTATCCACTCCTGTGGAGATGTCGACGAACTCTTCGACGACCTGATCGATATCGGCCTAAACTGCTTTAACCCCTTCCAACCCGAAGTTATGAATGTCCCCGCTCTTATCACACAATACCGCGGTAAACTCGCCTTTCACGGCGGTCTCTCAACTCAGCGTACCCTCCCCTATGGCACCCCGGCTGAAGTCCGCCAAACCACCCGCGACCTCATCACACTCGGGCGTGATGGCGGCTATATCCTCGCCCCGGCTCATGCCGTAGAGGGTGATGTCCCACTCGAAAATATGCTGGCCTTTATCGACGAAACCACCTCACAGCTTGCCACCGCATAAACCATTTTCACCGCATAAGAGCAAACATGAATCAACCTCAACCAGAAAAAGTTGTAATTACCGGTCTCGGTGCCGTCACCCCACTGGCACATGATGTAAACACCCTCTGGCAATCTCTGCTCCAAGACGGCGACGCCATCAGTGAGCTCGACCGCTTCGACACCGGCGGTATCGCCTGTACCCGCGCCGGTCTAGTCCGCAACTACACACCTCCTCACACCGCCAACCCTCCCGCCAGCCTCGCCGAATCCTTTGCCCTCGGTGCTGCAACCGAAGCCCTCCGCCATGCCCGACTCACCGATACCACTGGCACGACCCTCATCATGGCCTCAAACTTCGGTGCCCTCGACATCGCCGAAACCACCCTCGGCCCTGACTCCCCCCCCACAAACGCCGCCGCCTTAGCCCACAGCAGCGTCACCACCGCTGTTGCCCAAAAACTCGCCCTCGGTGGCACTCCCATCACCCTCTCACTCTCCTGCGCCTCAGGTGCTTCAGCCATCGCCTACGCCGCCAGTGCCATCAGCCGCGGTGATATCGACCACGCCCTAGTCGTCGGCTTCGATGCCATCTCCCGCTGTGCCTGGTCTGGCCTTTGTGCTCTACGCACCATGACCCGCGATAAACTGCGCCCCTTCGACCTTAACCGCAACGGTACTCTCTTTGCCGAGGGTGCTGCCGCACTCCTCCTTGAAAGTACCGCCTCTGCTACCCGCCGTAATGCTACACCACTGGCCCGCCTCAGTGGCTGGGCCAGCGGCAATAACGGTTTCCACATGACAGCCCCCGCCCCTCGCGGTGCCGGCTCAGCCCATGTCATCCGCCAAACTCTGCAGCAGGCACAACTCCCCGCCAAAGCCATCGACCACTTTAATGCCCACGGCACCGGCACCAAACCTAACGACATCACCGAATTTCAAGCTCTGGAAGACACCCTCGGCCCCGAATACGCCCGCGCTATCCCCGTCACCGCCAATAAATCCCAGCTCGGCCACATGCTCGGAGCCGCCGGTGCCGTCGAAGCCGTCATCTCTATTATGACACTCCGCCACCAGATTATCCCCCCTACCACTAATTTCCAAACCGCCGACCCCGAATGTCCCGTAAACCTCATCACCAGTGCCACACCGGCTAAAATCGACACCATTCTGGCCAATGCCGCCGGTTTGGTGGTTGTAATGCCGCACTTTTATTCAGCCGTTTGACGTAATCACCAAACAAGAGTAAGATAGTCGTTTCATTTCAACGCCCATTAAGCTGTTTGAAGGAGATGTTACGTGATGTTTGAATCAAAAAATAAAAAAGAGATGGTTGACGAAATGACCACACAAGCAAAAGAGACCACCGAGCAGGACAACCTGCACGACAATCAGCCTGCACCCGATGAGAGTGCAGAGGCCGAAACCGCAGCTACTGCCGATGCACCACCTGAGGCTCCACCCGCTGATAATAACGGAGAAGATAACACCTGGCGCGACCGCTATACCAGGCTCATGGCCGACTTTGATAACTACCGCAAACGACAGATTCGGGAGCGTGAAGAGTTTGTCAAACGGGCAAACGAAGCCCTCATCTCCGAGCTGCTGCCGGTAGTCGATAACCTCGAGTTGGCCCTCTCTGCCGCAACCATCATCGACGACCCCTTTGTTACCGGTGTCAGAATCGTCGCCGAGCAGTTTACCGCCGCACTGGCCAAAGCCGGCGTCACTCCCATTGATGCCACCGGCTTACCCTTCTCGCACGACCTCCACGAAGCACTCGGCCAGATACCCTCCGAAACTGTCCCCGCCGGTGATGTCGCCATACAACTCCGCAAGGGATGGCTCATTGCCGACCGCCTGCTACGTCCGGCTCAGGTAATGGTCTCTAGTGGCCCTCTGGCCGACGAAGCCCAACCCGATGCAGCAACCCCCGAAACACCCTCCCCCGCAGAGAGAGACACCTGCGAGACAGAATAAAGTTTAAACTGACCCCAATCCGGGACACCACGACTCAGGAATATTAATAATGGCTGCCAAAAAAGACTATTATGAACTGCTCGGCGTAAGTAAATCCGCCACTGCCGATGAAATTAAAAAAGCTTACCGTAAGCTGGCAATGCAGTACCACCCCGATCGCAACCCCGATAATAAAGAGGCTGAAAAGAAATTCCGTGAGGTCTCCGAGGCCTACGAGGTTCTGACCGACACCAACAAACGTCAAATCTATGACCAATACGGCCACGAGGGGATGAAATCAACCTTTGGCCCCGATGGCTTTAATTTTGGCCGCGACTTCTCACACATGTCCGACCTTGAAGATATCCTCGGCAGCTTTTTCGGTGGCGGTGGCGGTGGTAGCTTCTTCGATATGTTCGGTGGAGGCGGCGGTGGCCGTACCCGCCGCTCAACCAATGGCTCCGAACGTGGCAGTGACCTCCGTTTTAATCTCGAAATCGACCTTGAAGAGGCCATCTTTGGCTCCAAGCGCGAACTTGAAATAGCCGTTAGCGAATCCTGCACTAAATGTAACGGCAGCGGTGCCGCTACCGGCTCCAAACGCGAAACCTGCCGCCAGTGTGGCGGCAACGGTTTTGTCGTCGCTGGCGGTGGCTTTTTCCAGATCAAACAAGCCTGCCCTGTTTGCAAAGGCGAAGGCTCTATAATCCGTAACCCTTGCAATAACTGTAACGGTACCGGCCGCTCTAAAGCCAAACGTAAAATGTCACTCACTATCCCCAAAGGTGTAGAAACCGGCTCCCGCCTCCGCCTGGCCGGTAAGGGCGAGGGTGGACTGCGCGGCGGCAGTGCCGGCGACCTCTACGTCGTTATCCACGTCCGTGAGCATAACCTCTTCAAACGCCATAACGACGACCTCCACTGCATTGTCCCCATCTCCATCGCCGATGCCGCCCTCGGTGGTAACATTAAAATCCCTACACCAGAAGGCATGGCCGAAATTAAAATACCAGCCGGAACTGTCGCCAACAAAATTTTCCGCATCCCTAAAAAAGGCGTCCCGATTATTAACGGCGGCCAGGGCGATCTTCATGTACATGTCTCCATCGAAGTCCCCAAGCACCTTAACTCCAAACAGCGTAAAGCCCTGGATGAATTCCGCACCGCTACCGACAGCAACAACTATCCTGAATTAAACGAAATGTATAAAGAGGCTGAAAAACTATTCGCCCGGCGTGACACACTCCGTGATAAAAACTAACAGGTCAAAGCCCTCATGAAACTCACACAGGCAATTGTCTCTGTCGGCAAACACGGCTCTGATATTGAGGGCTTCACTAACAGCCATTTACAATCCGCCGTTGAGCGCGTCGCCTCCCTCGGCGGCGGAGCAGTTGAAGTCTCCGCCGGTATTTTTATGATGGACGACGCCCTCCACCTCGCCAGCAACGTCACTGTGCGTGGTCAGGGCGCGGCCACCGTCTTCCGCAAAACTCCCATGCGTAAGGCCGCCATCACCACCATCCTCGGCTATGGCCACACCGACATAATTACCGATAACCCCGACATCTTTAAAGTCGGCGACGGCGTAGTTATCTCGTCCGCCCAAAGCCACGGCTTTCTCGACACCACCGGCACCCTGCTGCGCCGCGAAGGCGACATCTGGTTTAACAGCCGCACCTTCAACAACGACTATAATTCCGCCCACAACGCCACACTCCGCACCCTCCACCCCCTGGTCGATGCTGTCGGTGCCACCAATGCCTCCCTTGAAGAGGTCACCCTCGACGGCAACGCCGCCTTCAATGAGCAAATCAATGGCTGTCGCGGTGCCGCCTTCTACGCCCTGAACTCACAGCAAATCACTGCCCACAAGGTCGCTGCCCACGATTTCAATGGCGACGGCTTCTCCTTTCAAACCTGTGACAACCTCACCCTTGACACCTGCTTCGCCGAAAAATGCCACGGTAACGGCTTCCACCCCGGCAGCGGCTCTAACCGCTTCCATATTAAAAACTGCACCGCCCGAGCCTGCCACGGCTGCGGACTCTTCTACTGCCTGCGCGTCCGCAATAGCATCCTGGAGACTTCACTATTCGAAGATAACCACAGCCACGGCATCTACATTTGGGCCCGTGATAACAACCACATAAATCGCCACCTCACCATCCGGCGCAACGGCGGCTGCGGCATCTGCTATATGAACATCCCCCCCTCCCACTCCTCAAACAACCACACCTTTAGCGAATGCACCCTCACCGAAAACTGTACCCGAGACGGCCAGGCCGAAATATTACTCCAAGGCTCCCCCCGTAACACCACCATCTCCGGCCTAAACATCACACGCCATCCCGGCAAACCCGCCATAATGGTCACCCCCAACACCCCTCCCTTCACCCTCACCGACACCACCATCACCCCCCCCGGCCCCGACGCCATCACCTATCTCTAAAACTGCTTACAGCCGTAACCAAATGTTGTATAGCATAAAAATCTTATTCCCTTAATATATCTGGCACTTTCATGGACTCGCGCAGTTTTAATAAAAACGCTACGCGTTTGGAAAACAGAATTTAAAAGGAAGAGAGTTGACGATGACTCTCAATGCTGCCTTAGCGGCTTCAACGCAACAACTTATGAAGATAG
>JAAYNR010000140.1 GCA_012520735.1 Lentisphaerota bacterium
CTTCATAAGTTGTTGCGTTGAAGCAGCTAAGACAGCATTGAGAGTCATCGTCAACTCTCTCCCTTTTAAAATCTATTTTCCAAACGCGTAGCGTTTTATTAAAACTGCGGGAGTCCATGCAAGTGCCAGACATGTTAAGAAAATAAGACTTCTATGCTGTACAACATTTGGTTACGGCTGTAAGCAGTTTTAGGTAGTAGGGACTCGTTTTATGCTAAAAACTGCTTAGGGTCTGGTTGAGGCCTTGTTCGGCTGTGAGTGGCATTTTAGCCCAGCCGAGAGCTTGTTTAATTTTGCTGTTGTTTACGATGTATGATTCGGTGAGTTTTTGTAGGCGTTCGCTGTTGAGGGGGAGGTGGATGAAGTCGCCTATGCGGGCGATTGTACGGATAAACCGGGGTGGCAGGTGCCAGATGTGTGGTGTACGACCGCGAGAGGCGGCTATCAGTGTGATGAGCTGATTGGTGGAGAGGGGTTGGTCGTCGGCTATATTATAGATGCCGACGGGGATTTGACCCGGCAGGAGTTGCTCCACGATGGCGCAGATGTTGGTTATGGAGGTGAAGGAGCGGTGGTTGTCGAATGCCCCAAGGGGCCAGGGGAGCCCGATGGAGTTTATTTTATAAAGGAGGTTGAGGTTTCCTTTGTTGCCAGGACCGTGGATCATGGCCGGACGGAGGATGTACCCTTTCAGTGGTGCTTTTGTTACGATCTGTTCGGCGGCCAGTTTGCTTTTGCCGTAGGGGGTTTGTGGCGTGGGGGTGATGTCTTCAGTGAGTTCTGTGGCGACGGTGTCGGCAGCGGCTTTGACCGTGCTGAAGAGGATGAAGGGTGTGGTGTCAGGAGATGGTGTGGGGGATGTTGTCAGGGTGGTGACAAGCTTCTCGGTTAGTCCGGTGTTTATAGCGAAGTAGGCGTCGGCAGCGGAGGTGTTTTTTGTGTCGTGGGCTTTACCAGCGAGGTGGATCACCGCCTGTAGCTCTGCCGATGGGATGTTGTTGAGTTGTTCCCAAGTGAAGCATGTTTGGAAGAGCTCCCGAGTGACGGCCTGGTCGATAGCCAGCTGGATGTCGAGTCCCCACAGGGTGTAGCCACGCTGGTGGAGGTAGTGTGCCAGATTGGTGCCGACAAAACCGAAGGCTCCGCTTATCAGGATTGGTTTCATTGTACTCCCCTCTTGGCTGAGCCGTTGCGCACCGATTTTTTCAGTCGCGACTTGCCACTGAAAAGCTCGAAAACTTTGAAGAAATACTTGGGGAGTAACATGGCCATGTTTGTGTAGATGCCGTTCATACGACACCCACGGACAATATCACGGTTTAGTGTAATGGTGCTTTTCCATGACTTGGTGCTTTTGCCGCCGGTGCGCATAATCACCATAGCCTCGGGGAGGTATACTGTACGGAGCCGGGCGTGCCACAGAAAACGGATCAGAAGTTCGTAGTCGGCACCTATGGGGAAATCGGTGCGATATAGGCCGAGGTGGCTGAAGTGTTCGCGCCGACAGTAAAACCCGGGGTGTGGCGGCATGAATCCCCAGCGTAGCATCCAGGGGCGGAAGCGACGTGCCGAGTAGTGACGTACCACCCGGTTGAGGTCGTCGGGACGGACAAAGCTGATGTCTCCGTAGACAGCATCGGCGCGTCCGTTGTCTCTGGCAAAGGCTGCCGCCACACTCTCAAGGATGGTAGAGCCGGCAAAGAAGTCGTCGGCATTGAGTATCCCTACCACCTCACCCATACTACGGACGATCCCTTTGTTAATTGCATGGTAGAGTCCGGAGTCGCGCTCACTTGACCACCTCATACGACCGCCAAAACGCGGCTCGTATGCTTTGATTACATCGACGGTTCCATCAGTAGAGCCACCATCAACCACAATGTAATCGATATCGGTATAGCTTTGAACCAGCACCGAGTCGAATGCTGTAGCGATAACGGTGGCGTTGTTAAAACAGGCTGTTATCAGTGTGATTTTCATATTATGGAGTTGTCAGTGTCTCTCCTTCCCATAACAGACCGGGCACTTTAATTTGTGGTAATTTACGAAAAACTCTGTGTAACAGCCGACTGTCGGGGAAGATTATAACCCATGCGGTAAGAAAAATGAGGAGAGCGTCTGTTCGCAGGGAGAGGTTTTGCTGATACCAAAGCTCGAGTGCACCTTTAGCAGGGGCTATATGCCGGGCGTAAAACTCGGCAGGTGGCATACCACTCTCGGAGAGGAGGCGTTCTTCGTCGCGAAAGACGATAGACCCGATACCTGTCAGGCCGGGGCGTATGTTATAGATAACTTTTTTGACATCTTCGGGGTATGGCTCAAATGTTTTATCAGCCAGCGGGCGTGGCCCCACGATAGCCATATCGCCTTTGATGATGTTTATCAGTTGGGGCAGTTCGTTGAGTTTGGTCATGCGCAAAAACCGCCCGAATGGGAGGACGCGTGGATCGCGGCGGGTGGTGTGGTAGCCGCCACTCATCGAGGGGCTCGCCTTAAGCATAGTGGCAAACTTCCAGATGTCGAACGGCTTATTATAGCGACCGACCCTTTTCTGCAGATAAAAGACGTAGTGTTCGCCGCTCAAAAGGAGTATTAGTACCACAGGCAGCAAAAGCGGTGATAAAAACAACAGCGCCAGTGTTGCCAGAATAAAGTCAGTTAATCTTTTAAAAAAGCCGTATATCATAGAGTTCTCTCTGTCTCATTAATCCAAACCCGCATCTCTCCCGGTTTGCGGTTGTCCCATAAGCAGTATGGGATGGCTTGCATAGTAATTGGTTTCGTTATGAGTTTAGCTTGGTCGTCGGCAGGGGCATAGAGGGTGTTAGACCAGGCAGTGGCAGATTTACGTTTGGCGGTGGCTTTTATCATAATGTATCCACCTAGCGCAGCCGACTTAACACTATGAAGCTCTGCATTGGCCGGTAATGAGATGGCGGCGAGGTCTTTACCGTTATCGCACTCTTCCAGACAGTATACGAGTGGTCCACGTTGCAAGGCGACTTGCCCAGCATTTTGCCGCACCGACGGATGAGCTGCCAGCCGTACAGGCTCCATAGGGAGGTTGAGCTCAATTTTGTCCCCGGCTTGCCAACAGCGTGTAATATGGAGGTACCCTTTAATAACCCTGACAGTGGTGTCAGCAAGCTTTACGGAGGTTTTTATAGAAAGATCGAGCACGGTATAGGCTGTGCCGGCGGAACCGGCAGCGTGGAAGGTAGCTGCCGGGTTGCGGCACCACCCTGGCAAGCGAAGAGCGATAGTAAATTTTTCCCCTGCCGGCGGTGGCGTTACTGTTATAGAGACGGTGCCATCCCAGGGGTAGTCGCCCTCTATCGCGAGTTTGGCAGTGCCGCACTCAAGGTGGGCTGATACTCTCCCAGCGGCATAGAGGTGCAGGGCGACAGTTTTGGCCGAACTGGAGGCAACATAGGCACCGAGTGATGCATAAAGGCGGGCAATGTTTGGTGGACAGCACGAGCAGTCGAACCACTTCTGGCGGGAAGCGGGATAATTATGGTAGCCGCCACCAACCTTCTCTATTAGTTCGGGATAAACCGCCAATCTGTTGGCGTAGAAAAACTTTGTGCCGTCGCGGGAGACACCTGCCGCAACCCCGTTATAGAGAGCACGCTCCATGGTGTCGGCATAGGAGGAGTCGAGGTCGGCATTGAGCATCCGCTGGGCAAAGAAAACAAGCGCAATGGCGGCACAGGTCTCGGCATAGGCATCTTCATTGGGGAGATCGTAATCGACCGTAAACCTCTCCCCTACTTGCGACGATCCGACACCACCTGTTATGTACATACGTCGGGTGGTGATGTTTCTCCATAAATCACGGCACACCGCCAGCAACTCTTTATCATCTCTCTCTACGGCGACATCGACCATAGCGGCATAAAGGTAGCAGGCACGCACGGCGTGTCCTTCGGCGCTTTTCTGCTTGCGCATAGGGAGATGAGCCTGCATGTAAGCACAGGCTCCGGGCAGGCGGTCGCCACGCGCCTTGGCTTCGGCATTAAAATAGTAAGGTAGCTGCCCACGTTCATCGACAAAATAGGCGGCCAAATCGAGGTAGCGCTGCTCACCAGTTAGTTTATAGAGACGAATCAGAGCCAGCTCTATCTCGGGGTGTCCCGGGTAACCACGTTTTTGGCCTCTGGCTGTGCCGAAAACAGCGGCGATGTGGTCGGCATAGCGGCAAAGGGCTTGCAGAAAGTCGTCCTCGCCACTGTACACGGCACGGGCAGCGGCGGCCTCCATCAGATGACCGGCACAATAGAGTTCGTGCATGCTGTGGAGGTTACTCCACCGTTTATCGATCCCTATACGCTGATAATAAGAGTTAAGGTAACCATCGGGCAATTGAGCATTAACATAACTGCTGACTACAGCATCGACGCGACGTTGCAGTAGTTTATCGGGAGAAACCGCCAGCGAGTAAGCGGCTGCCTCCAACCACTTGGCTACATCGGAGTCCCAATACTCATGCACTGTGGCGGCTTTAGGATTAAAAGCGCCCAGCCGACCCGTTTTTTTAAGCAACTTATACTCAATAGGTAGCGTGACTTCACGATTAGTTTCCAGCCGCTCAGCCCAGAAGTTGTCGCTGAACTTCACCTGTGTCACTTGAACTGGCTCCATTTTTGTTTTCATAATTATCTTTAGCATACACCCAAACAGGGGTTTTGTGGCAAAAACTTGCAATTTGCGGCTTTTCGTAACGGCATGATTGTGGCATACTACGGCATTGTCAATCAAGTGAGTTAAAAGATGACCGATTATACCCAAATTTTAAATGAAGAACAACGGGCTGCCGTAATGGCCGGCGAGGGTCCGCTATTGGTATTGGCGGCAGCCGGCACTGGTAAAACCCATACTCTTGTCTACCGTGTAGCCTATCTCATTGAGAACGGGGTCAATCCCGGTTCGATTTTACTGCTGACTTTCACGAATCGTGCCGCCAGAGAGATGCTGGAACGGGCCCGTATAGTGTGTGGCGATGCCGTAGGCTCTGTCTGGAGCGGTACATTTCACCATATTTGCAACCGTATGTTGCGTCGTTTCAGCGAGAGGGTCGGCTATCCAAACGACTTCTCTATTCTGGACCGGGACGACTCCCGTTCGTTGATCGACCAATGTGTCAAAAACCTGAATCTCACCTCCAAAGATTTCCCTAAAAAAGATGTCTTAGCCAGTCTCTTCAGCAATGCTGCCAGCCGCAATGTACCTGTGGAAGAGGTAATAGAGGCGAGTCTCGACTCCCTAAAGGTCGATATTGACGATATTGTCCGTGTAGCCGAGGCTTATGCGGCCCGCAAAGTGGAGGTCAGGGCGATGGATTTTGACGACCTCCTCCTTAATGGACTCCGTTTGATAAGTGAACATAAGGAGATAAGGGAACATTATCAGGAACGCTTTGCCCATATTCTGGTTGACGAATACCAGGACACCAACGGACCACAATCGCAGTTGGTAGATCTGCTGGCAGCCAAATGTCGCAATATCATGGCAGTTGGCGATGACTTCCAGTGCATCTACTCCTGGCGGGGTGCCGACTTCCGCAATATAATGGAGTTTCCCAAACGGTATCCCGACTGCACAGTTATCAAGCTTGAACAAAACTACCGTAGTGTACCGGAGATACTTTCGGTGGCTAACACCTGTATTGCCGGCAACCCTGAGCAATTTCAAAAAGTGTTGCGGGCGACCCGTCCGGCACGTGTTAAGCCGCGCACAATGTATTTGCGTGATGGGCAGGAGCAGGCTGAGGCGGTTATCCGCATGATCAATCGCTATCATGCCGATGGTTGCCCTTACTCCGACATGGCGATACTCTACCGGGCGCATTTTCACTCTATCGAGCTGCAGGTGGCTCTGGGGCGTATGGGGATACCACATCGGATCACCTCGGGTCTGGGGGTCTTTGAACAGGCACACGTAAAGGACGTATTGGCCTTTCTCCGTGTTTGCACCCAGCCTGGCGACAGCATATCATTCAGCAGACTTTTAGGGATGTTACGTGGTGTCGGGCCCAAAACTGTCGAAGCTTGGTGGTCTAAATTAGGCGGCCACTTTGATTCGGCTAACCCGGCACACCGCGCAGCACTAATAAACCTCATGCGTCCGGCTATTGCTGAAGCCTGGAGACCAGTAAATGATGCGCTGACAGCATACCATGAAGAGAACCTCGGCACCAATGGCGGCGCAGCAATCAGGCTCTTTTACGAAACATTCTACGAAGTTTACATGGCACGCACCTATGAATCGCCTGAAAGACGCGCCGAGGATATACAGGAACTGGAGAGCCAGATATCCAAAGCCTCCAACGTAGTAGCGTTTTTATCGGATGTAGCCCTGCTGACCAACGTCGACCACCAGTATGCCCGGCGTGAACGTGGCGAAGATGACGACGCTGTACAGCTCAGCACCGTCCATCAGGCCAAGGGGCTGGAGTGGCCAGTAGTCTTTGTAATCTGGGCCGTGGAGGGGATGTTCCCATCCGGGCGGACAATGGAGGAGTCCGGTGGCGATGCTGAAGAGCGCCGCCTCTTCTATGTGGCGGTCACCCGGGCACGAGATGAGCTTGTGCTACTGGCTCCGGAGCTGCGCACCACACGTGACGGCGGCTACTTTTTCTGCAAGCCGTCGCGCTTTATCAAAGAGCTCCCACGCCACCTGATTACCGAAACTTATGGACGCCGCTTTTAAACTTGTCGAACGGTGAGCTTTTAAAGCATAATAGTGTACGATTTATAAATGTATTAGCAACCATCCGTAAAGGATTTAAACATGTCTACAAACTTAAACAGCATGTCACGCCAGGACGCCCCGTATACGGTCCTGATCCTTGAGTCGGATAAAACAAGTTTAAACAGGTTAACCACTATTTTTGAACCAGATGGTTATGCCATAAATGCTGCAACGGCAGCACCGCAGGCACTGGCCATGGCGTCGCTGATGATGCCCGACCTGATAATTTTCGGTTCCTCACTGCCCGATAAAGAGTGCACCGATGTGTGCCGTCAGATCAGGATCGACCCGTTACTGCGCGATATCCCGGTAATTTGTGTAACCGCCCATAACGACGCTGTCGCCCGCTTGCGTGTTTTGGAGGTGGGCGCCGATGAGATATTCACCGAGCCTATCAATGAACAAGAGGCCAGAACACGCGTACGCAACATTATCCAGCAGGATCGTCCACGTAAGCTGGCGGCACAGCGCTTGGAGTATGAACGTGCCCAAAACGAGATGGAGAATGCACTCGATGCCATCTTGGAGAAGTGGGCTTTCTCACAGGAGATGATCGGGGTTGAGGCGATGGGACATACCCGGCGCGTAACCGACCTCACTGTCGCGGTAGCGCGGGAGATGGGGATACCTGATGAGGATATTAATGTTATCAGGCGAGGCGCGATTCTGCATGATATCGGCCGGACAGCTTGTGATGATGACGATCTCCTCGGTTGGGACGATCTCCCCCAACGTGAAAAAGCCGCCATACGCCAACACCCACTGCGTGCTCAGGAGATGTTATGGTCGATACCTATACTACGTCCCGCATTGGCGATCCCCATGCACCACCACGAGCGCTGGGACGGCTCGGGCTATCCTAATGGTTTACAGGGTGAGGCCATACCCCTGGCGGCACGAATTTTTGCAACGGTTGATGTCTGGGACGAACTGTGCAGTGGCGACCCGAGTCGGCAACCGTGGCAGCCTAATCAGGCTCAAGCTTATATCCGGGCTCAAGCCGGCAAGTGGTTTGACCCTAAAGTTGTTGAAGCATTTATCAAAGTACTCGCTGAGCGCCCGGCCTTAACTGGACCACCACTGCCACGCCGTAGCGGCAAGCTCGAAAAAGCAGACAAGAAAAAACTCAAACTTGGCTCATCCTTCTCACTGTCGCGCCGTGGTGCTTGGATGCACCTGACCATCTCAGCCTTCTTAATCACCGTATTACCAATGTTGATTCTGGTATGGTTATGGCAGTTTGACACCACTAGCGGTGGAGTTTCTGCCCCCTTTGCTGCGGCAGTAATAGTGGCGACCCTAGGTATTATGACCAGTGGCTATATACTGCTGGGCAAGTACCGCTTTAATATTGTCCGCTTGCGTCACTATCTGCACACTCTGGCCAGTGGTGATATACCGATGCGCGTGCAGTTATCGCAAGACTCCGACGACCTCATCGCAATGCAACACGATATGGCCGATATTGTCCGTCAGGCGGCTGACCGTATCCACACTATTATGGAACAGCAGGAGAGACTACTTCACGCAGAACGCCAGCGCGTCATGATAGAGAGCCTGGCCTCGCTGTGTCACCACCTCGGCCAACCGACAACCATGGTTGCCACCCAACTCTATATGATGGAGCAGCAGGCGCAAACTCCGGAGATGCGCGAAGCAGTGAGCGAATGCCAGAAGTCGTTTGAAGCGGTGCAGGATATCCTCAACCGTCTGCAGCGGGTGGTGATTTATCGTACGGAACCGTACTTAGGATCAGAAAATATCAATGAGGAGTCTGCCGAGGACCGCATGGTTAAAATATAGGCAACTCCAGAGTAACCCCTCAGGAATATCATGTCTCAACATGGCGATATCATAATCACGGGTGCCCGTGAGCATAACTTGCGTAATATTGATGTACGCATCCCCCGCAATCTCCTCACAGTAATAACCGGCCTCAGCGGCTCGGGTAAATCATCACTGGCTTTCGACACCCTGTATGCCGAAGGCCAACGCCGCTATGTAGAGAGTTTGTCGGCTTATGCCCGGCAGTTTCTCGACCAAATGCAGAAGCCGGAGGTCGAGCACATTGAAGGGCTCTCCCCCGCCATTGCGATTGAACAGCGGACTTCCGGTAACAACCCCCGTTCGATCGTCGCCACGACCACCGAGATCCATGACTATCTGCGTCTTCTCTATGGCAATATTGGGCATCGTCACTGTCCCGAGTGCCAGCGACCGGTAGAGCGACAAAGTGCCGAACAGATAGTGGAGCAGCTTCTGGCTCTACCCGAAAAAACCCGTCTGGTAATACTCGCGCCTATGATCAAAGGGCGTAAAGGTCGGCATGAAGAGACCTTTGCCGTCATTCAGCGGCAGGGGTTTATAAGAGCCAGAGTTGACGGCACAATGTATGAGATCGATGAAATACCGGCACTTGATAAAAACCGCGCACACACAATTGAAGCGGTGGTTGATCGCCTGGTTATCGGCTCTCTGGCACGGTCACGAATCACCGACTCTGTGGAATTGGCGCTAAAGCAGGGCAGCGGCGTGATTCAGGTATTGCAGACCACCCCCGATGGAACTGAAAGCGAAACCCTCTACTCCGAGAAAAATGCCTGTGTCCACTGCAACATCAGTTTTGAAGAGCTGAAGCCGCGCTCCTTCTCATTTAACAGCCCTTTTGGTGCCTGCCCCGCATGTGCCGGTCTGGGGGTGCAGTTAGTTTTTGATGAAGACTTGGTTGTCCCCGATAAAAACCTCTCATTGGAAGATGGTGCCGTGCAGGCCTGGCGCAGGTGTGGGCGTAGTCTCATCATCTATTACCGTCATCTGCTGCGTGCAGTAGCTAACTACTATAAAGCCGACATGACACTCCCCTACCATGAGCTGCCGTCCGATTTCCGCCACATACTCATGCACGGCACAGGGGACGAGCCGATCGCCCTCACTTATTGGATGCGTGGTGCCAGACGAACCTTCACCAAACCTTTTGAGGGAGTTCTGCACAATCTGTTACGCCGCTATAATGAGACCGACAGAGACGAACTTCGTGATCGTCTGGCTAAATATATGAGCCCTCAGGAGTGCCCAAAATGCCATGGAGCACGTTTGCGCCCGGAGTCACGCGCCGTCACTGTAGGCGGTAGCTCGATAATTGATGTTATGAGCATGACAATTCTGCAGTGCCGCCAATTCTTTGCCGATCTGAAGTTACCGAAGCAGGAAGAGTTGGTCGCCACTGAGGTCTTAAAAGAGATCAGGCGCCGCCTCAATTTTCTGGTAGATGTTGGCTTGGAGTACCTGACACTAGACCGCCCCAGTGGCACGCTCTCTGGGGGCGAGATGCAGCGCATCCGACTGGCCACACAAATCGGCTCGGGTCTGGTAGGCGTTCTCTACGTACTGGACGAACCAACCATTGGTTTACACCAGCGTGACAACGAACGCTTGATTGGGATGTTGCGACAACTGCAGCAGCGTGGTAACACCGTGGTAATCGTTGAACACGACGAAGAGATGATCCGCCAGGCCGACACCATCATTGACCTCGGCCCCGGTGCCGGACGCGACGGCGGTGAAGTTGTCTATCAGGGCGACTTAAAAGGGCTCCTTAAAGCCTCACGTTCTATAACCGCTGCTTACCTCACAGGGAAAAAAACAATCACCATTCCCGCCTCCCGTATTGGCCCCAATAGCAACTGGCTTACCATAAAAGGCGCCTCCGCCAATAACCTGCAAAACATCGATGTCTCCATCCCGCTAGGTTGTTTTGTTTGTGTTACCGGCGTCTCCGGCTCGGGCAAATCGACCCTGATAGACGATATCCTACGTAAATATCTGGCACGGCACTTCCATAACGCCACCGCTAAACCGGGAGAGGTTAAGGAGATCAGCGGTATAAAGGCACTCGACAAAGTAATTGAGATCGACCAAAGCCCCATTGGCCGTACCCCGCGTAGTAATCCGGTCACCTACACCGGTGCCTTTACGGCTATTCGCTCCCTCTTTGCCGCTACACCAGCCGCCAAGATGCGCGGTTATGCCCCGGGGCGCTTTAGTTTTAATGTCAAAGGAGGCCGCTGCGAAGTTTGCAAGGGCGATGGTCTTATCGGGCTGGAGATGAACTTCCTCCCCGATGTTTACGTAACCTGTGAACAATGTGCCGGCCTCCGCTATAATCGCGAAACTCTGGAGGTCCGCTATGGGGATAAAACCATTGCTGATGTCCTTGCCATGACAGTTGACGATGCCCTCGAATTCTTCAGTGCTGTTCCGGCTATCGCCTCCAAACTGCAGACACTCGCCGAAGTTGGCCTCGGCTACCTGCAACTTGGCCAACCGGCCACTACTCTATCCGGCGGTGAGGCACAACGGATAAAGCTCTCTGCCGAGCTGAGTCGTCGCGCCACAGGCCGTACCCTCTACCTGCTAGACGAACCTACCACAGGACTCCACTTTGCCGATGTACACAAACTGATGGAAGTTTTGTTGCGACTACGTGAGAGCGGCAACACGGTAGTCGTAATTGAGCACAATCTTGATGTCATAAAGTGCGCCGATTACATTATTGATCTCGGCCCCGATGGTGGCAGTGGCGGCGGTCAGGTGGTGGCTTGTGGTACACCGGAAGAGGTCGCAAAATGTAAAAATTCACACACCGGACGTTTTCTTAAAAAAGTTCTTAACTGAAATTACTCTACACACTTGACTGAATTATGGTATTATTGAGCACCAAAGGAGAAATTATGAAAACAAACAAAATTTTATGTGCTTTTGCAATTGTCGCAACACTGGTTATCAATGCTACGGCTCAGATGTCGTCGGTCTATCTGGTTCAGATTACCGATATGGCCAAAAATTCTACTTATGAAGTGATGTCACGTGATCAACTGTCTGAATTGAAGAAACAAATATCCGAGGAGACCCGTGCCTTTCCTGCCGCTATGGCTGCCGTACAAAAAGAGTGGAAAGAGAGCGAACTCACTGCTAAGACGTATTTTCCCGGCAGTAAACTTTCGCCTCGCAAAGTTCGCGAGCAGGGGCCGATGTCGGCAGATATGGCCAATAAGAAAAAAGAGCGTCTTAACGACCGCATGCTGGATTCACAGATGAAAGATGCTAAAAAAAGGCGCGGACGGGGCAAAAACGACGTTGCTTTTAACAAACAGATGAAAGAGGCCGAACGCAATCAGGCAGTTGAAACAATTCACGACCAACTTTGCACTAAACTGAAAGAGGCGTTAGGTCGCGACATCCCCAAAAACTCCTTTGGCGGCGATTTCCTATGAGTGTAGCCAAGTTTAGCATTGAGCGGTGGTCGCTCAAAAAACGCAACGCTACTGTTGAAGCTTTTTTAAACCGCCCCGCCTTTGATGAGCGCGCTGAGTCTGTCGCCGCAAAGATGCTGGCTGATATCCGCCGGAGTGGCGAATCAGCAATACTTAAGGCAGCGCATCGCTTTCAGGGCGGAGTTAACCTGACTAGCCGTAATCTCCGCGTTAGTGCGGCGACTCTGGCGGCGGCAGAGCGAAAGACTCCCCCGGCCGCTGCCGCGGCTGTACGTGATGCCTACAGCCGTGTTACAACTTTTGCCAAAGCCGGTTTGCGTCGGGAGTGGACTATCCCCACCCCTGGTGGAGGATCACTGGGCGAACGCTACCACCCCATGGAGAGGGTTGGGGTCTATATACCCGGCGGCACGGCTCCTCTCGCCTCAACGGCTGTAATGACCGCTGCTTTGGCTCAAGTGGCAGGAGTACCGCAAATCGTTGCCTGCACACCTTGCGCCGCTGATGGCACCATCAATCCTGTATTGCTCTTTGCGCTCACACTAGCCGGCGTTACTGAAGTTTATAAAGTAGGCGGCATTCAGGCGATTGGCCTAATGGCTTACGGCACCGAAAAAATCCACCCCGTCCACAAAATTGTCGGCCCCGGTAACGCTTATGTTACTGCTGCCAAACGGCAGGTTTACGGCGTAGTAGCGATCGACCAGGTTGCCGGGCCGAGCGAAATAGCCATTCTGGCTGATGAAACGGCTAACCCGGCCTGGGTCGCCGCCGATCTCCTCTCGCAGGCAGAACACGGCAGTGGGCTCGAGAAATCACTCCTAGTTACCAACAGCGAAAAACTGGCCGGGGAGGTCGTGGCTGAGGTCACACGCCAAACACCCTTACTGACACGCCGCGATGCCGTCGACACCGTCATAGCCAATAACGGTATGCTGGCTGTTGTCACTCCGAACCTCGACCAGGGTATGGAGCTGTGCAACCGATTTGCACCGGAACACTTTGAAATCATAACTGCCGATGCCCAACAGCGCGCCAAAACAGCCACTACTGCCGGGGCACTCTTCATTGGTGGTTGGACCCCTGAGTCGGCCGGTGACTTTGTAGCCGGCCCCAGCCATGTATTACCAACCGGTGGTGCCGCTAAAATGTTTTCGGGACTCACTGCCGACGACTTCCGGCGGCGGATGAGCATTGTAAACTTCACAGAAAAAGACCTCACCGAAACACGCCGCACGATTGAGACGTTCGGTGCTGTTGAGGGGCTCGACGCGCACGCCCGCGCCGCCACTATCCGTTTTGAAAACATCTGAACCATAGCAATACCCATGAGTAAATATGTAACCGCAGCCGTACGTGCCCTGAATGCCTATACCCCGGGAGAGCAGCCCAAAGCAGCCGACCTTAACAAGCTCAACACCAATGAAAATCCATATCCGCCCAGTGCCGCTGTAGCTGAAGTGCTCCGTTCGTTCGACTCCTCTCTGCTCCGTCTCTACCCAGATCCCCTTTGCAATGCTGTCCGTGAGCGGATCGCAGCGATGCACCAATGCACGGTTGAGCAGGTTTTTGTCGGCAACGGCTCGGATGAAATACTGGCTCTATGTACACGTGCCTTTGTTGAAGACGACGGCTCAATTGGCTACTTTACCCCCTCTTACTCACTCTACCCAGTCCTGACTGATATTCGCAAGGCACGCCGCAACCCTGTACCACTAAATACCGGGTTTTCGTGGAATATGCCGGCTGATTACCGCGCTTCGCTCTTTTTCATTACCAACCCCAATGCACCTACCAGCCTCCTCTTTGACCACAATACCGTCGGCAATTTCTGCCACGATTTTGATGGCGTAGTTGTGATAGACGAAGCGTATGTCGATTTTGCAACAACCAACTGTATGGATCTAGCCTTACGCAGTGGCAACGCCAACACTCTTGTCATGCGCACACTCTCCAAATCATTTTCACTGGCAGGTCTCCGTTTCGGCTATGTGATTGGACCGGTACCACTGATTAGTGCACTATATAAAATAAAAGACTCTTATAACCTCGACATGCTGGCCCAGAAAATCGCCCTGGCAGCACTCAATGATGTTGACCATATGCATAATAACGTGGCTAAAATTAAAGCTACGCGGGCTAACCTCACCACTGAGCTCCGTAATCGTGGCTGGGAGGTTCTCGACTCTCAAAGCAACTTCGTCTTTGCCAAACCACCACAGGGGATGGCCGCCGCAGATATCTTTACCGCACTGCGACAACGACACATTTTTGTCCGTTACTTTCCCGGCCCCGACACCGCCGACTACCTGCGCATTACTATCGGTACGGACCAGCAGATAACTGCCCTGCTTGCAGCCCTGCCGACATAAACGCGTCCGGGAAAGCACCGCCTAATCGTCATTGCGGTCTTCAACTTCTACATCGAGAACCCCAGGCATCGTTTTAAGATAGCGGATAGTAGTTGCTGTACTGTTTTTGGCATTTTTACGCAACAGCAATTTTAAAATTTGCCTATCCCCCGCTATGTTTTCATCGCACACAATTTTGTGAACATGCAGACCACCTTTAGCCAAAGCCTCTTTAATCAATTTATGCGAGGTCTTGCTAACATTTATTGTAATGCTAAGCTGGGTAAGTTGCCGTGGAAAGCTAACCAAAAAACGCTCAATCGGTTTAAGTGCCATCAATATTACCAGACAGATCAAAGTTGTCGCGACCGCAGCCACATAAAGCCCTCCCCCCACCGCAAGTCCAATAGCCGCCACAGCCCACAAACTGGCAGCCGTAGTTAAGCCGCGCACCACATCCTCCCGAAATAAAATAGTCCCCGCACCCAGAAAACCGATCCCACTTACCACCTGAGCCGCTACACGAGCTACATCTACTTCAATATGCGGTTGCCCCAGACTAATCACCTCCATAAACCCATATGCCGAAACTATCATGATTAACGCTGAACCAACACACACCATCATGTGCGTACGTAAACCTGCTACCCACAACAAGCGTTCCCGCTCCAGCCCGATTAAACCACCTAGACAAGCCGCCATTAATAAACGTATAATTTGTGTCTTTGCATCTAACATAATTCACCACCCCTTTTAAATAGTACAATCTTAACTACATAACTACCCTATCGACAAGTTCAAAAATATTTTCCCGTTGCCGCCATCATTCACAACTGATAAACTAGTCTTTATGTTTAAAACGCACCATATACCCACTTTACTGCTGTATCGATTGATTGCCGCTTTTGTAGTATCGCTCTTGCTATGGCATCTGCCGGCTCGTGCCAATGATGCCACACCACAGCCGCGAGAAGCATCGACTCTGCCTGATCCTGTCGCCAGAAAAGAGTTTGCAACGCGCTTGCAGCAGAGTCAACGTGCAGCCCGCGCCCATGCAATAAGCCAAGCCAAACGTTATAACCTCCCAATCACAATCACGGGCGATGACGGCTACTCCTTTTTTGAGCTAGTCGACTGGCAAAACTCACGCCCCGTTTATTATGGTACGCTAAACCTCAACGCTGCCATAAGTAGCAGTGCCAACCTGATCTGGCCGTCACCCTATCTGGCTCAGGGTGCCAATGGCACTGTAGGTGTATGGGATGCCGGCAGTGTCCGAGCTACACATCAAGAGTTCGATACACGAGTCACAGTTAAAGATAACGTAGCCAACCATACCCACTCAACTCATGTTGCCGGAACTATCGCCGCAAAAGGTTTCAACATTGATGCACACGGTATGGCGCCATTGGCTAAGATCGACAGTTACGACTGGCTCGACAACTATAGTGAAATCTACAACGCCGCCGCCACCAACACTGCTGCTCTCACTATGGTAGAATCAAGTGTCACCAGTGGCGATCACACCCAAAACTGGTATTTTCACTGGGATCGCAGCTCCCCCATCCGCGCCACATTATCATGGACCGACCCACGCCGTGAGGCTATTGCCGAACACGACTCCCGCCTGCCGCATCTGGTTAATGATCTTAATCTTAAAATAATCACCCCCCGCGGAAAGCAATTGCTCCCCTACGTCATGCCGTTTGTCGGGAACTGGTCACTTGCCTCAATGTCGCACCCCGCTACTAACGGTATCAACCACACCGACAATGTGGAGCAAGTATACCTCGCTAACCCCACCACTGCCGGACGTTATCGCGCTGTTGTCTCTGTCAGCGGCACTCTTATCCATGATCTTCAGCAATATTCACTATGGATCAGCGGCTCAAAACCACCACCACACCCCCCTACAGTTATAATTATCCGTTAAAACCAATCTCTGGCTTGACATAGCCGCCTTTTAAAAGGAAAATGGCATACATGTTTGTTTTCTAATTTTGCCATCACCGCTGCAGAGAAATTTGCTGATGACAAGGAGCCCAAAATGGATGACCTTTTAAATTTATTGAAAGAAAACGCGCGTGAATCTGATGATACACTCGCAAAAATGTTAAACACATCTGTTGAAGATGTGCGTAAACGTATTACCGAACTTGAGGAGTCGGGGGTTATACGCGCCTATCAGGCAGTAATAAACTCCGATATCATCACCGATGTTAACGAGGTCTCTGCCGTTATTGAGCTACGCATCCGCCCGGAACGGGAAGGTGGCTTCGACCGTATCGCTCAGAAAGTAGGCGGGTTCCCTCAGGTGGTATCGATCTTTTTAATGTCGGGAGCTTACGATCTGATGTTGATTGTCAAAGGCAAAAACCTTCAGGAGGTAGCTTTGTTTGTCAGTAGCAAACTCGCTACAATTGATGGCGTTCTCTCTACCTCAACCCACTTTATGTTGAAAACTTACAAGGACCAAGGTGTCCTTATGACCAAGGATGAACATGACCAACGACTCCCAATTACCCCCTGATTTTGTTGCACCGCATGTGCGCAACCTCCCCAAATCGGGCATTCGTGCATTTTTTGATATTGTAGCCAGTTGTAAAGATGTGATCTCTCTCGGTATCGGTGAACCCGACTTCGATACCCCCTGGCATATCCGTGCCCGCGTGATTGAAGCAATTGAATCCGGTGCTACCAAATACACCTCAAACCTCGGCTCTCCCGAACTGCGTAAAGAGATCGCCGCCTACACAGCACGCTCATATGGAGTCACTTACGACTGGGAAAAAGAGATCATTGCTACTGTCGGTGTCAGTGAAGCTTTCGATATAGCCTTCAGAGCTACACTCTCACCCGGTGATGAGGTTCTCTATCACGAACCATGTTTTGTAGCCTATGCCCCCCTGATCCGCACCGCACACGCCGTGCCGGTACCTGTAGTGACACACCGCAAAGATAACTTCCGTCTCAGCGTGGCTGAACTTGAAAAATGCCTCACCCCTAAAACCAAGGCACTCTTCATCAACTACCCCAACAACCCTACCGGCGCTACATTGAACCACGCCGATGTTAAGGCACTGGCCGATTTTGCCCGCCGCCATAACCTTCTCGTCTATACTGACGAGGTCTACTCCGAGCTTACTTACGAAGGCGACCGCTACTCTATCGCCGCCGAACCTGGCATGAAGGAGCGGACTGTTTTTCTGAACGGTTTTTCAAAAGCCTGGTCTATGACCGGTTTCCGACTCGGGTTTGTCTGCGCACCGCCGGCACTGACCGAAGCAATGATGAAGATACATCAGTACGGTATGATGTGCGCTTCATCGCTAAGTCAGGTTGCCGGAGTTGAAGCACTGCAAAATGGCGATGACGATATCAAAACCATGCGTGACTCTTATAAACTACGCCGTAATTATGTGGTAGCTTCATTAAATGAGATGGGGCTGGATTGCTTTATGCCGTCAGGGGCATTTTACGTTTTCCCCTCTATCGCCTCGACCACTCTCACCTCAGATGAGTTCGCCCTCCAACTGTTAAACCAAGAGAGTGTTGCCTCTGTTCCCGGTACAGCCTTTGGTACCTGCGGTGAAGGTTTTATACGCTGCTCATATGCCACAAGTATGGCACAATTAAAAAAGGCGATGGAGCGGATGTCCAACTTTGTAAAGCGGCACACTAAATGACCCTCAGTAAATCTTTTCACGAATACTTCATGCACATGGCCATGCGCGAGGCTGCCAAAGCTGCCGCTGCAGGTGAAGTCCCTACCGGCTGTGTTATTGTCCGGATGCCCACAGCCGCAGATCTACTCCCTGCATCAGCCAAACTGCTGGGGCGTGCCCACAATCAAACCGAACTCCTTAAAGACCCTACAGCACACGCCGAGATGATAGCTATCACTCAGGCCGCCGCGGCTGCCGGCGACTGGCGCCTCGATAACACCATCCTCTATGTTACCAAGGAGCCATGCCCCATGTGTGCCGGTGCTATCGTACTTGCCCGTAATACCACGGTGGTTTATGGTCTCCCCGATCCCAAACGTGGTGGTAACTCTGTCTTTAACCTCTTCGACCACCCCGGACTGAACCACCGCCCAACTGTGATCAGTGGGATACTTCAGGATGAATGCCACGAACAATTTGCCGCTTTTTTTCGCGCCTGCCGCCACGGTCTTGTCCCTAAGCCCGCAACTGCAGAGATCCCCCCCCCATAACCTCAGCCTGCATAGACTGCAGCAACTACTCTCTCACCCCCTGAAACAACTGGAGTCATAATATGAACCTTTCACAACGACGTTTCTGTAACACTCTCACCAAAGCCGATGTTGGCAATAAGGTGATACTTGCCGGCTGGGTCGATGCTTTCCGCGACCACGGCGGCCTCCTTTTTATCCATCTGCGCGACCGCAGTGGCCTGGTTCAGGTGGTCTTTAACCCTGAACAAGCCGATGCCGCTACCTGCCGCACGGCCGAATCGCTCCGCTCTGAATTTTGTGTAGCTGTTAGCGGAATGGTCATAGATCGCACCCCGGGCACCGAAAACCCCCACCTCGATACCGGCACCATTGAAGTCATGGCGCAGACTCTGAAAGTTCTTGCCGACTCCGCCCCGCCACCTTTCCAGATCTCTGAGAAAGAGATGGTCGCCGGCAGTGTCACCGCCACCAGAGAGGATGTCTCTGAAGAGCTCCGCCTCCAGTACCGCTACCTTGACCTGCGCCGCCCCTCAATCCGCAACAACATGATTGCCCGGCATAAAATATATCAGTGCGCCCGCCGTTTTCTTGATGAACGTGACTTTGTCGAGGTCGAAACCCCCATGCTCACCATGAGCACACCCGAGGGTGCACGTGACTATCTGGTGCCGAGTCGGGTTCACCCACACAACTTCTACGCACTGCCGCAATCGCCACAACTGTTTAAACAGCTCCTCATGGTTGGGGGTCTGGAACGCTATTTTCAGATTGCCCGCTGCTTCCGCGATGAAGACCTCCGCCCGAACCGTCAGCCGGAGTTTACACAGATCGACCTCGAAGCCTCGTTCATTGATGAAGAATTTATCTATGAATTGGTCGAGGAGCTCACAGTACGGCTCTTCGCCGTTGGCGGTATCGAACTGCCACGCCCCTTCCCCCGTATCACTTACGACGAAGCCATCGACACCACCGGTTCTGACAAACCCGACCTCCGCTTTGGCCTCCGTTTTGTCGATGTCACCGACATTTTCAGCGATACCCAATACACTATCTTCCGCCAGATTCTCAAACGTAACGGCTGCATCAAAGGGATTAATGTAAAGGGTCAGTCGGAAAAATTGAGTAAAAATGTACTCCAAAATGAATATGCTAAAACAATCGTCCCCTCATTCGGTGCTAAAGGGATGACCTGGATGCGAGTTGAAAATGGCACACTGGAGTCGAATATTGTTCAATTTTTCAGCGATACCGAGCTGGAAAACCTTAAGACGCGTTTCGCCGTTGAAGAAGGTGATGTTTTGTTGCTGATCGCCGATGCCTCTTACGATCTCGTCACCTCAGCACTAGGTCAGTTGCGCCTCCATATTGCCAATCGCCTTGGCCTCATCCCTAAAAACAGCTGGGCACCGGCCTGGGTCACATCCTTCCCTCTCTTTGAAGCGACTGATGAGGGTGGTGTCTCCTCCAAGCACCACCCCTTTACAGCTCCGGATCGTACCGACTTTGACCCCCATAACATCAACGATCTACTCGCCCTTAAGTCGCGCGCTTACGATCTGGTCATGAACGGCGAAGAGCTCGGTGGCGGCAGTATCCGCATTAACGACCGCACTCTACAACGTAAAATATTTACCGCCCTTGGCCTCACCGAAGAAGAGACCCGGGAGAAGTTTGGCTTTTTCCTGCGTGCCTTCGACTTCGGTGCCCCACCGCATGGTGGCCTCGCTCTCGGTATGGATAGGCTAGTAGCCATGATCCTGCAACTCCCCTCAATCCGAGAAGTTATCGCCTTCCCCAAAAACCGCAGTGCCAGTTGCCCGCTCACCGGCGCACCAACCCCAGTAGCCGACAAACAACTTGCCGAACTCAGCCTGCTCAACCTTGGTAATCAGAGTCGTGGTGCTGCTGCACAAATTACCGACAGCATCAGCACCCTCTCCTGGTTGGCTCGTATCGCAGTAAATAGTACCGAGCGCCCACTCATTGAAAAAGCAGTTGCAGAGGCTGACGCTCTGGCCGACTTTGCCGCTGCTAATGCCGGTAGTGAAGAACCGATGCGCACCGTAGCCCCACCGGCCGGACAGAGACGCCCCGGTGATACCGCCATTGCTAACAGTGCCGCCGCTGCCGGTGAACTTTTAAAACTCGCCCCCGCCACCAAAGGCGGTTATTACAAAGTGGCAGCGGTCATGGAGTAGTACTTTAACCGCTATCTGAAAGTATCCTGCAACTCATCAAGGCTCATCTGTTTTTCAGCCTCGGCACCACCGTCAACAACAAGCAACAGTCGGGCCGGTGCCACTCCCGGCGGCTTGCCGGAGCGGAGTAACCAAGCTGTAGCAGAGGTTTTCGCGCCGCCGCCCATCGCCAGTAAAGCTGCCAATTGTGACTCGTCAGTAAGCTCCAGATTTACTGCTATATTGGTTTTACCGTGAGGTGCCATATTCAATGTCAGGTCTGCCCCGTCAGCCAGTTTGACCACCCCCTCAGGGACAAACTTCAGCCTGACTACATCTCTGACAGCAACCGCACTATGGTTAGTCGCCGATATCTCAAGCACACCCTTGACAGCTCCCTCACGCGATAATAGAGGAGTGGTGAGCCGCATCCGTGTGGCCACCATATCGTCAACTGGCGACTGTGGCAAAAAGCCATCGCCATGGAGATCAATATAAACGGGATTGGTGATCGCAGCATGGCTCAACTTCCCCTCACCACCATCTTTGCGTTGG
This sequence comes from Lentisphaerota bacterium, assembly GCA_012520735.1. Taxonomy (GTDB): domain Bacteria; phylum Verrucomicrobiota; class Kiritimatiellia; order RFP12; family JAAYNR01; genus JAAYNR01. Next base: position 21,308 of record JAAYNR010000140.1, read on the forward strand.
CGCAAGTTTGGCCCGGAACCGCGGACAATAGCAATAAAGTGTGTGTCTTCATGCAGCTCAACCGCAAAACTCTCTTTAAACTGCACAGGCCCCGACATAAAACGATCCGGGTTAACACTCCGCAACACTCGCATAGCCGGATCAGTTACACCATTACGTAATACCTCTACCTCCTCAACTTCAATCCAGTTTGGGGCCTGCACCGTTAAATTAACAGCAACCTCTCTACTTTGAGCCATAACCATATCACCTGGACCCCCTACCTCTTCTGAGTTAGCGGTGACCGCAAGGAGATCGACAAACGGTCCGGTTGTCATGAAAACATGCCCTTTTTTAACTGCTGCCATTATCTTCACAGGGTCAATAACACCGGGTTTAGCCCCCTCATACCTCACATAACTGCGAAAGCGACCCACACCATGAAAATTGTGATGCGCCGCACTCCCTATTACTGCTGGCAGTCGCCAACCATGCCGTACCGTCTCCAGCCAACAGAGAATATCGTTTTCAAGCCGTTTTTTAGGATCATTAAGAGAGTCAAGCGTACGGACATCCCAGGCGTGAACTGTTGCCGCTGTATGATGCGAGATACGGTCGGGGATACCATCGCCATCACTGTCACGCAACAGCGGTTTAAAGAAGGCACGTTTATCACGCCAGTCAATGGCGATATCAGCATCACGCCACATAGAGCTGTAGAGGTCATAATTCCTGACATGTTCCGGTGCCATCGTGTTGTCGGTTTGTGTCACCACAATTAACTTCTCATAACCCAAATGGATGTTACGCAAAGCCTCCCATGGGTCATCAGGTGGAAACGGCGAGCCCCAACTACGTAACCAGTCGATCTGCGAACAGTGCTGTGGACGTTGCGGCACACCACCATCCTGCTGATGCTTTTTATACGGTATGGGGAAGGCACACTGCTCATTAAAAGCATATTTACGACCATCTCTAGTGAGCCTGATGCCGCTGCAAACCGATATCCACTCGCCAAGCCCCATACTTTTAACCAGCGGTGTATCGTCGGCCACTGTGTTACTCTCTGTTGTCGGAGCAAAGTCAATTTGCTCCGCTACCAGATTGAGCAGCCGCCCCTCAGGCGTATTACTGAGATATCCATGATCTCTGGTAAAAGCACTCCGTGCCGACAACGTATTAAAATCGACACTCACCCAACCACTACTCTCTACCACCCGCTCTATGTTTAATTCAACTGCCCTCTCTGTCCCCGCCTCAAGCTTTACCTCTACCGCTGCAAAATTGTATTCCGGACCTCTGGTGGCAATAATACGGTAGTGCCCTGCTGGCACCTCCTGACGCAACTTACCATCAGTGGTATAGACTAAATTACCCACCAGATTAGAACCATCTTCATTAAAAAACTGTGGGTCTGGAGTCTCTCCAAGTCCACGAAACTCCACCTTACAAGGTAAGCCGACACCACCCTGATCACGCACCGTCGCTGTCACCCACGCCTTTTCAACAAAAGAGAAATTCAGCTCACTCTGCTCTGGGAGCCTAACCTCAACACTTTTATCTGCTTCTCCAAATGTTGATGCCACCAATTTATAGAGACCATCCGGGGCGTGTATCTCCAAAACACCGTCAGCACCGGTTTTGCCGGCCCCGTAAAGTTCTCGTCCACTCTCCAACCTGATCAAAATCCCGGCCCGTGGGCCACGCTCATCAACAGTCTTAATCCGTAACGGGAACTGCTCCATTTTACCCAACTCATTGGCCACTCGCCGCACAGCAAACAGGTCATCACCAGGTATCAGCATGGCCCATATCTTATGAGTTTCTTCCGGTTTCAGCTTGGCATTCTGTTGTGCTGATGTACCACTCCAGACACCATACGCCTGACCCATAAAATGGTCGTAGGCCCAAGTCAGTTTACCATCTATTGAACGCCCCTTAAGAACATCCTTGCCGGCCACCTGCAGATATGGCGCTGATGGACACTGACAAACAAACTCGGTGGCCGGTGCTGAGCGTGGTATCACCACCTCTGCTGCGGCCTCATCCGGTGCATCATCACCCATTATTACAGCGAGTACATCAATATCACGCTCCGCCTTTAACTGAGCCGCAATTGACTTCTTCACATTTTCCCGACGCCGCTTCAGCCACCACCCCTCACTCTTGCCGGCTCCAAAAGCCTCACCGGTATTATAAAACTCAACCTCTACCCTGACAAACGCCTCACCATCACGCAAAGTATAACGAATCTTAGCCGGACAAAAATACGAATAGTGCGGTTTACCACTGACAGTCAGGGTCACTTCCACGCCCTCTTGTCGCTCAAAAGCATCGGCATAATGAGGGTCATAGTAAGCGGCCCCTTTTACAAGATCACTGGCGACACTGCCAACATCAGCCCCCAAGCGGAAAAGAGTGAGCAAATCATTGGGTCTGTCGCGAAAGGTAAGGTCTACTACTCCACCCCCCGCCTGCAACATAATCCGTCCACTGCTGCGCCCCATCCGCAACTCATGGTTGGCCACTACAGCCACAATACGATCATTAACTAAAACATAATCACCCAGCACAGCTCTAACACTAGGCCCCTTTGGTGCCAGTAACTCCCAATTTGACAGGCGCAACACATCAAGCTCTGCTCCTTTAACACCAAACCCCCCCCCCCCGACAGCCAGTAAAGCCAAAACGGTTATGTAACCCTGCCTGAACATCTCCCCCCTGTTACCAAAACAATACGCAAAATAAAAAGACGGGCTCCCTGTACGGAGGCCCGTCTGTTTTGTGCCACTCAAGCGGGTTTAAATTACCAGCGTGAGGTGCCGCGTTCGCGACGATCGCCACCTTCGCGGCGCCCACCACCAAAGCCGCCACCACCGTAGCCACCGCCACCGCCACGAGGGCGCTCAGTGCGGGGTTTCGGCTGCGACTCATTAACGCGCAATGCACGCCCGCCGACCTCGCGACCATTCAAAGCGGCGATTGCCGCATTGGCCTCTTCGGCGTTCTCCATCTCAACAAAACCGAAGCCCTTGCTACGGCCTGTCATGCGGTCCACACAAACGCGAGCCGAACTGACGCTCCCGTATGCTGAGAAAAAATCTCTCAGCTCGTCATCGCTCGTCGAATAAGCGAGGTTACCAACGTAGATATCCATGATACCTTCTCTCTTCTGCTTCTCTGCCGCCATGTTGCTTGTCTGTAATGGGTGAATCCGTAGCGCATGGCACACTGCGGCTCCAAAGGCCTGTTGTAAGCCTATGCGCCTCGCCACCGCTGCACTGTACAGCGATGTAGCAAAGGTACACCCAAAAGTGTTGAAATTATGAAAATTGAGGAAAAACAAGCTGCATCTTTTGGTGCAACCAATTGATAAAAGCAGTGAGAAACGTCTTTTCTGACGCTTAAAACGACCCGTACTACGGCTGAAACTCTCAAACAATTACCTTAACATTATATCCGCACACGGCGAATTATCGCCAGTTCCGGTACTCCGAGACTCACCAGCCTCAAGAAGAGAGATACCTTCCCCTTTTCGATTGCCGCCTATCTTACCACTTATCCTATTTTCCCGCAAGCAGAAATTTCAGCACAATTTTGAATTTTTGGTTTTGACTTTTTCCCCAGCTCCCCTGTATACTGCGCCTTGGAATAAATTTATTTTTTTCATTGGCTTCGCCCCCCTAAAGAAGGAACAATTATGGCCGATTTTGTCCGTGTACTGCGTAACATTGTAATAGCAGTAGCCGTTATTGTGGCTATATGTGGCTCAGTGTTGATTCTGGCTCCAAGGATACGGGAGTTGCGTGATCGCGATATGCACAGTAAACAACTTATGAGTAAGATCGACTCCAAACAGCAGGAGATAAAAGAGATCCGCGCCAAACAACAACGTTTACATGCTGACCCATCGTTTGTGGAACGCGTGGCACGGGAAAATCGACGTATCCGCCCCAGTGAAGTTGTCTTCACTTATGAGCCGGAGCAGTAGCATTACCGCCTCACCACGCCTCCCTCTGTAATCAACGTGGTCTGGTAATATGGATCGCCGTAAAACTGGTAAATTAACTAAATGTCCCGACTTAAACACCGCCTCGAATATGCTGCCATCAGGGCTGTGCAGCTATATTTGCTGGCCATGCCGCACCGTTGTGCCCTCTTTAACACCTGGATACTGGCCTGGCTCACCTTTAACCTGATCGGCATCGGACGGGCTGAAGCGATGCGCCGTATCCGGCAGGTTCTCGGTCAAACCGTCCCCAAATGCCAGGTGCGTCGTATCGCCTGGCTGTCATGGCGCAATATGTGCTTTAACATGACCGAAATGGTTCGTGTTACCCGCATCACACCGCAATGGATAAAACACCACACCAGTGGCATGGAAGAGGCTATGACGTTTCTAAAAGACCAGTTGGCTCAACATGGCGGTGCTATCATCGCTGTAGCCCATATGGGCAACTGGGATCTGGCAGGAGTTGCCTGCCGGCAAGCCGGTATCGACATCTTCTCTATTGCCGGCAAACAGAAAAACCCCTATGTCAACCGCTGGCTTGATGGTATCCGCGGCCACAGCATGGATGTACTGGAGCGGGGCTCTTCAGCCCTCCGTATCGTACTGCGTCGGCTGCAACAGGGCGGTGTCTTTGCCATCCTCCCCGATGTCCGCATGCCTGTCAAAGACCTCGACATAGATTTTCTCGGTGCCCGGGCCAATCTCGGCCGCGGTATGGCTCAATTTGCCCGCCGTGCGCAAGTACCGATATTGCCTGTTACCCTCCTACGTCAGGGATGGGCGCAGCACACCGTCATCCTCCACGACCCTGTTCTCCACGACCCCACTCTGGAACGTGACGCCGACCTCATCCGAATGACCCAAATTGTTGCCGATCATATCACCGCTGCCGTCATGAAACATCCTGAACAGTGGTTTTGGTATAACAGACGCTGGGTTCTGATGCCGTTAAAACCAAAAAAACAGCAACAGCAAACTCCATGAGTTATCGACAACCACACCTTGCCTTTACTGCCAATGCAACTACCTTTTACCACCCTCGGCTCCACTGTTTCTCTTAACACACTACTATTTGAAGGTTGACTGATACCATATAACAAATGTAAGTTAATATGCCAAACGCCATTTTTAAAGTTTGTAGAACATCACAGAGTATATCATGCCACATTTAAACGCTTTTAACTGGTCGCTGATCATTGGTATCATAGCTACTGTTATCGGCTTGTCACTACTTGCCGGGGGACAAAAAATAACTCCTCTACTGTTGGCACTACCGCGCCATAAATGGACCGGACGTATTTTAGCGGTTCTGGCCTGGATCGGTACCGGCTGGGCAATCATGGTGATGCCACTCAGTATGCTGACGCCTTACAAACAATTTGTACCCTACATCATTATCATCTCTATTCCGCTAAGCTGGTTTTGGCTGGAAGACCTCCTCACCTGTCGTGCCACCGCCGGTCTGCTGATGCTCTTCCCTACACCTCTGCTGCTGTGTCTCCGCTCGCACCACTCACCCTGGCGTCTGGTTCTGATCTCTTTTGCCTATCTGGCACTAACAGCCGGCATGGTTGTAATGCTCTACCCGTGGCACATGCGACGGGCTTGCCATGCTCTGGCCAAAAACTCTGTAACCCGTATAGCCACCGGCGCAGCCACAACACTCATCGGCATTTTAATCATAGCCATCGGTCTACTTGCCTTTCAATAAGTCATGGATAACGTAAAAGATAACACCCCACCCCAAACTCCACCAACAACTCATAAAGGTTTTAACCCCGATCTGTTGGTCAAGCTACCTCTCTCCCGCGCGACGGAAAAAGGTGACAAAGCCACCTCCACACCTGCTCTCGATTTAATTGCTACTGCCAAAAAGCCTACTGACATACCTGCTACAGATAAAAACATAACCGTTTTACCACCAACTGAACCCACAGCCACCAAAAAGCCGGAGCTGAAACTAGTCACTATAGAGCCGACCGGCAGAGCAACAACCCGGCCAAGCACAAAAGTTAAACTCAACGACCTCATCTCCCCCCAGGCTCCCTCCCCTGACTCCCCAGCCTCGGCACTGCCCGACTCTTCAACTCCGCAGCCAGGATATTTTCAGCAGCAGCAACCGATCTATTCCTCGCGTCGCCGATCTTTTAAACTACGCTACCTGTGGCTGTTTGTGCCTCTCTTTGCCGCTACAGCGGCCTACTTTCTCTACAAATGGGAACGCCCTGAACGTCCATCCCTGCAACTTACCGCCTCTACTAATCCTGACATGGGCGAAAACCTCCTCCCCGCTCAAGAAAAAAACACTCACCTCCCCTCTACCTCGTGGACCCGTGGAGCATTACGCCTCCATCTCACAACCTACGATGCCGAAGGTTTGGAGATGCCCCTCACCAACACCTTTACCATCTCCCTCAACTCTACCCAACCACCATACTCTCTGGTAACAAACGCAACCACCCCATTGTTAATACCTGATCTTACTGTCGGCGACTATGCCCTCTCAATTATGGGTAAAAATTTTTATGCCTCAAAAACTCAGTATATTAAAATCACACCACGTCAACTCTCCAATGCTACAATAATGATGAAGCCCTTTACCGGTGAAATAGAACTCGCCTGCCACGGAACCAGTCGTACCTTTGCCGTTTATATCGGAGAGCGTTATCTGGGCACGTCAAAGAACTGCTACGAACTGCCACTTTATGTACCACATAAACTAACCCTCAAAGCTCCCGGTTGGCGTGATGCTGAAGTTGAATTAACTCTCTGCGACAATCAAAGCCGACACATTGTGGAGATACCTGTACAACGCATCAAGACCGGCATGTCGATCTCTGTCGACCCGGTGACAGGTCCCGCCCCTACCAGCGGGCTGCTCCGTATAAACGATAGCACCCCGCAGGTTCGTATCAACCTTCCGTTGCAGCGTGATTCACTCACTTACTCCGGTGAGATCACCCTTAACCTCACTATCGACGGCTTTAAAGTGATTGATAACGATAAAACCATCACCCTTGTCGATGGCCAGACTACCAGTGTTGTCTTCCGTGTCGCCCCCACTAAATAAGCGTTAGCATACCGCACGATTTTCCTGTAAAATTGGTAATATCATGAAAACACTCAAACTCACAAACACTACTCTATCGGCTACCCTCTCTATATGGATCGCTATCTCCGCCTTTGCCAGCGAGGCCACTCCACCCCAACCAAAGCTACTGATATCACCTGTAACACAACTGGAGATCGGCGACATCCGCGCCAATGTAATAACAAACCTCTACTTTGAGATCGCCAACAAAGGAACAGCCCCCCTGGTAATCGATCGCCTCACCCCAACTTGTCCCTGTATTGTCGGCTCTATCGAGACACCCACCATTGTCCCGGGTGGAAAAACCACTATCACACTGGCACTCGATGCTTCGAAAGTCAATGGAAAGTTTACCAGAGGGTTATGGGTTCACTCTAATGACCCCGAAACTGAACAAATTGCTATCATGCTCAGCGGCAACTCCATACAATCGTTTTTTGGTTTGCCGCCCCATGTTGTAACACTGGCCACATCCTCAGCCGGCACTCCGCTTACCAATGTTTTTACCCTTGTAGCCGCCGAAGCTGACCTTTTCATCGGCACGCCTAAAGTCGAAACCATAGGTGACCTCACTGTTAACCTCTCCATAGTCACCAATAAAACTGCCAAAACCAGCTACACTGTGACTGCTGTTTTTGTCCCTAAAACCGACGATCGCCACAACGCTACCATTGAAATACCTGTGATCAGTAGCTACAACTATAGTCCGCTGGTGGTATACTATCGCGTTGTGGCAGGTGCCAGCCTCAATGCTGTACCACGCCGGGTTGTAATTCCCGCAAACAGCAAAAACCACGATTTCAAATTTACCATACGCTCTAAGAGCAACACTATCGATCCTGCACAAATTACCTGGGAGCCTCAAATCAATGGCATCACAATCACCATGACACCCATAACACGCGGCAAAGGTGTTACAGTTAGCGGCACTATCACAGAGAACGCACTACATGAACTGCTGCAAACCGCAGAGAAGGCACTCCTGTTTGCATGTCCCGGTTATAAACCGGCTACGGTCACTTTCGAGGCCGAACAATAGCAGTTGGCAGCTCAGTGATTGGTTCAGCCGGTGTGATGTCCTCAGCCGCCTCCTCTTCAAGCTCAATCTGATAAGCCAATGCTTGTAATAATGAATCTGCCTTGGTTGTAGGTGTCTCGTCTGATGCCACTATAGAGTCAATCGCCTCAATCAGCAAATCTACACACTCCTGATCCTCAACCCTCTTCAACATCTCAATCAATTTAGGCAAAGCCACCACTTCTTCAAGCATATCCAACTCAATAATCAAGTCATCTAAAAACTCCAGAGTGATATCATCGCCAAATATCTCCGCCGCAGCGTCGAGCATCTCCGCCTTATCAAACTCATTCTCAACCTCAGCAAGGGTGCCCCGCCAAAAGTCCTGCACCTCTTCAGCAACCTCCGGATCAGGATCAACCAACATCTTTGTCAGTAATGGCAGAGCCGGCAAACCCACCCAATCTAAGGCAAAGGCTACCCTGCTGCGAACTTCCGGCTCAGGATGACGATACAACCTCTCTGCCTCTCTTAAAATACCGCTCCTATTATCGTCGTCCAACATCTCCTCCAGATCTCTGGTTATAGCGCCAATCTTCTCTTCATCAATCAAGTCACGCTCATCGATCTCTACCTCTACATGACCCGGAGAACTTACCAACTTTTTGTCTGATGTCAGCTTGGCAGCCTCACTGCGCCCAACATTTTTGTCAGTTGGTTTAGGCGATGCCACTACCGCCAACGGATCGCTATTTGTGCTGTCACTACCGTTGCGCTCTCCACGCATCACCATCACCGCTACCACCGCTACCACCGCAACGGCCAAAACTGCAAAAATTATCTTATTGTTCATCCTGTTCTCTCTCTTTAAACTCCCACTTACTTCTGTAAAAGCAACCTATCTTTGCATAAATCAGGCTGTGTTGACAAGAGTTCTCCTTTTAAAAGTACGGTTCCGGTGCCAAAACCTCGCTAACTGTATCCATTAACAATGCATCCCGTTGCCGCCGCTGCATTATATTGAGGCGTTCGCTAAATCCCTCCAGTACACCCAGCTTTTCCCGACATGCCGCCGTCATACCAAGACTGTTAAGCATCTCCGCATGGTATAACACCAGCTCCGGGGTTAAAAGTTTTGCCGGAACCGCATCAAGTGTAGCTAAGGCCTTCTCAATATTGCCGCTCTTCTTGTAGGCCATTGCTAAAAACAGAAACGTATCGCCGCTCGCGTCATCAAGACTGATCGCAAATTTCAACGGCTCCATAGCCGATTCCGCATCGCCAATACGCAATGTCGCCTCACCCAGCACTGTCAGCAGCATCGCATTAGTATCACTCAACAACACTTGCTGCAAGTGCCCTACCGCTAACCGTGGTGCCCCGCGTTTTATCACAGCTCGCGCCAGCATCTCATTGGCAAAATTATCATCCGGCAGAATTTTACGTATTGTTTGAGCATCACGCTCCACCAGATTCCAATCCTGACTTTTTAAGTCTGTCTCCAAGAGCCAGCGGGCTATATCAGCCTGCTCTGGCAGATCTCGTTGCAGCAAACGTAAAAAGAAGATACGTGCCGACTCCAAACTGCGCCCGCCGCGTGCCATTAATATTCTGGCTCGTAATAGCTCCATTTTATCACGTTCAATTGGTGGCCGCACCCGCGACAATCTCGGCATCACCACCTGCTCCAGCTCGTCCAGCATCCCTTTATCCAACATCTCCAAGGCGAGCTTTAACAAGGCAACCACATCAGCATCTGCCGGCACTTCAAACTCACCTTTTCCCAAAGGCCCGAGTTGATCATGCTCTGTTTCAGTCTGTGCCTGCAAAGCCTGCGGGTCAATATGACACCAATTTTGCCATGGCAGCCAAACCAGCACCACCACCGTAGTGACAACCCCCAAGACACCAACCGACCGCCAAAAAAACCAATGCCACATCTCAATGCTTCCGATATCCTGCATTGCCGCTTCGGTCGACATCCCCGCCCGTGGTGAAGTCACTTTAGACAGCAACCACCAGCGGCACGCCAGAAACCCACTGGCAAATACCACCATTAACGATGTAATAATAGAGATCTCGCCCGCACCACGCCACACCCACCACGGAGTATAAGGAAAGTTGAATAAAACAAGTGCCAGAGAGATGCTCCCCAGTGCCATACACGCCATATAGTTAACACGTATTTTTGACTGTGCACTCAAAGACAAACTCAAAGCAATCACAAAGGGAATACCGGCCCAGAGTAGGGTCCACATCCAGTAAGGTGAGGTCGGGACACTTAAAAGAGCCTTATAGTGACCATTAATTAACAGCCGCACAACCTGAGTTATCGGTATAGCTACCTCACGTGACTCACTCAACAAAAACGAAGCCATACCAAGTTGCAACATGAATGCGCCGCAAATGCTCCCCACCGCTATCAGGAAAAACGTCTGCACATCAAGATCGTTTTGCAAAACGGTACGCATATAAAAGACAGTCAGCACAACCCCCACTGCGATAAACAGCGGACTCTCCGCCAGTCCTACCCCCCCAACGGCACTCGCAAAGAAAGCGCCCAGCTTACTGGGACGCAAACAGAAAGAACTGGTTGTCCATACTGCCAGTAAAACCAGCAGAATATCAAACGATGCCGGACCGGCACGGGTAGCGATTACCCACAGTGGTGCAAAAAATGCAAACACCATACCGGCCGCAATTGTCCCAAATACTAACCCACGCCTCTCACTACGACTAAACTCATCGGTAAGGATATTTACCACATCGTGCGCTTTAGCAATCTTCTGCTGTGGCACCCCCTCCGGTTCATCATCCCTTATTAAAAATAGCGTCGCCACATTAATGCCACTCATCGAGCACGCCAGTAACCGATAAAACACCACCACCACACCACTCAAGGCCGCACCGGCATAAATAGCACTCAGTGCGTTAAGTGTTATCTCGGGAGAAAACACCCCCGTTGAAACTGCTATACGAGCACTCAGCAACCACATCTGATGCAACGCCATAGTACGCGGATCCAGCCCCAGCACCTGCCACCCCATCTCGGCAGACTGTCCGGCAGCAACCACATCAGCAATGCAAAAACAACACAGCACTGCCGTGTAAACTAACCCTGCTATAACCGCCAGCCAGCGTAACGATTTCATCTTCAGACCTGCTCCCCATTAACTACTTCTAACGCAAAGTGCGCCCCGGCCGACGGTGTGCCGATTCTCCGTCCGGCAATTATCGTCGGCCCCGCCACCTCACTACGCTCCGGATAATCAAGCGTGTAGTGCAAACCTCTGCTCTCTTTACGATGTGCCGCACTGCGGATAATTAATGCTGCCACATCGGCAATATTACGCAACTCCAAAATATCTGTCGTCACCAGATAATCAAAGTAATACTGACGGATCTCGCGGCGTATGTTCGCCACACGCCGCAAAGCCCGTTCTAGCCGTTTGCCACTCCGCACAATCCCTACATAGTCCCACATACAGGTGCGCACCTCATTCCAGTTATGCGCTACTACCACCTGCTCATCACTCTCCACCGCATTACCATAATGCCACGGCGGTATTGCTGCCGTAACTGCTGGCATACTACTGCTTAGAGCAAAATCAGACGCCGCTTTGGCACACACCAACGCCTCCAGCAGTGAATTACTGGCCAGCCTGTTAGCTCCGTGTAAACCTGTATTAGCACACTCGCCTATAGCCAGTAACCCCGGCAAAGTAGTCTCCCCCTCTACTGTCGCTTTGATCCCTCCACAGCAATAGTGAGCCGCCGGCACTACCGGCACCAGATCACGTGACATATCAATACCAAAACTTAACGTTGTCGCAAAAATATTAGGAAACCGCTGCTCTAGATATTCACGTGATTTATGCCTGATATCGAGGCAACAGTAGGGTGAAGCTGTCCGTTTCATCTCTGCATCAATAGCCCTGGCCACAATGTCACGCGGTGCCAGCGCCCCACGTTTATCGTATTTCTCCATAAACGGCTTGCCATTGCGATCAACCAGCTCTGCCCCCTCTCCCCGCACAGCTTCACTGATAAGAAAACTCTTAGCTTTAGGGTGATAGAGGCAAGTCGGATGGAACTGAATAAACTCCATATTGGCTATATCAGCACCCGCCCGCCACGCAATCGCAATACCATCACCTGTAGCTATATCAGGATTACTGGTATAAAGATAGACCTTGCCACAACCCCCAGTAGCCATTATTGTCCAGGCCGAACGTACCGCACCGATGCATCCCGTTTCTGAATCGAGTACATAAGCACCGATGCAACGGTTTTCACCCGGCAAACCCAGCCACCGTGTCGTCACCAGATCAATCACCATCGCGTGTTCGCGCAGTGTAATATTGGGATTCTCCTGTACCCTCTCCAGCAACACACTCTCAATCCGTCGCCCTGTTATATCACCGGCATGGAGAACCCGCCGCTGCGAATGCCCACCTTCACGCCCCAGATCATACCCACTGGCATTATCGGTGCTGCCACTGAAATTTACCCCCAAACGTTCCAACTCAGCTATCCGTTCCGGGCCCTCTCTGATAATACGCTCCACTACCGCCTCATCACATAACCCTGCACCGGCATCAAGTGTATCTGCCACATGCTCAGCAAAAGTGTCATCCGGATCAACCACACAGGCAATCCCCCCCTGAGCAAAATTACTGCTGCTGTCTGCCGACAATTTCTTTGTAACCAGCAACACACGCCCATGAGATGCCAGATGCAAAGCCGTGCTCAAGCCGGCAATACCACTGCCAACTATCAAAAAATCAAATGTCTCTACATGCATATTAACCCTGAAATCAAAAAAACTTCACAATCAGTTTTATCCGCCAATTAATCACTTTTAACTATAAGTCAACCAGCCTCGCTCTGTCAATAACACCCAACCACCAAATTATGCCCCACTTGCCATCTCCAACCCCTTCTCTATGAAGCTGAAAAACCGCTCTGCGGCTACTCCCCACCTTAGATTCTCATACGCAAATCTTTGTCCGCCCCTCCCTATCCGTTCCGCCAGTTCAGGCGTATCCATCAAAAGCTCTACCTTATCGGCTATCTCCTGCACACTCCCCTCATACAACAACAACGCCTCTGCGCCATCAGATAAAAACCGCCCTAAATTACTTACCGGCAAAATAACCGGACGCCCAGATGCAAAAAACTCCGGTAGTTTCGAAGGAAACCTGAACTCATTAAACTCATCAGCCACACCCGGTTGCACCAGTATATCCCCTTTTGCCAATAATCCGGGCAACTCTTCACGTGCCACTACACCAAAATCAGTTACATATGGTGCTGCGGCTACAACTCGTCCGGCAAAACCGTCGTCATAACACCCCCCGCTCCTCAATAATCTTACACTGCGCCCACGCCGATTCAGCTCCACCACCGCCCCATACAACGTCGCCATTTCATCGCTGTTATTTGGATGCACATTACCCGTATAAACCAGTGTTGTTGCACCATCAGTAACATCACGCCCACGCCACACCTCCATATCACCAAACAGCTCTTCATCGTAACCTGGCCAGAACAACTCTCTCCGCACCCCGCACGGCACCATCTCCAACAGACGATCCATCAACACCGTTACCCCCGCCGCCCCTCTCATAAACCGCTCCATATGTATCGGGTGCGACAACGCCCGTCCCTTAAGATGCCGATACCGCAATCTGGCTCGTAAACTAAATATGCGCCCGTGTGGCACACACAGATGAGTCGCCGTAATAGCCTTTTCATTATCCTCTAAATGGACAAAATACGGCACGCCATACTCTGCCACCAAACTATTTACCGCCAACCGCACACTCTCCCGTGGTGTCCACGCTACGACACCATCCACCCCGCTCTTCAGCAAATCCCCCCGCAAACACTCTTCATATGGAGGATAACAGATTACCACCTGCCACCCCTCAGGCGCATGATTTGCCAGTGCCCGGGCATGTAAATCACTATTACTCCCAGACTCACTGTGCATCACTATAGCTATTTTTCGCTTCAAACAACCATCTCCACACCCGGTTAACCACAACCAAACTTACTCACCTGAATAACTGTTATATTGTACCACACCTGAAAGCCGAAAGTAGACAACGAAATCACCCCATAAAAAAATTAATATTTATGGGGTAGACCCGCTTGCTGTTCAGGGCGTTTTTATTTAGCCACGTTGGAGCCTTGCAGCTATTGATAACACTTTAGTAGCTAACCCGTTAGCTACTGTCAAAAAAAACAAGAAGTTCAAACAGCTATCTTCATAAGTTGTTGCGTTGAAGCGGCTAAGGCAGCATTGAGAGTCGTCGTCAACTCTCTTCCTTTTAA
>JAAYNR010000180.1 GCA_012520735.1 Lentisphaerota bacterium
ACGCTGACATCACCAACCGCAGCGCCACCTCCAGCCGATGCCACCATCATCAACTCCCGCTGTGGTGTTGTTGTCGTTTGCACCGCCTCTCCACGCTCCTGTGCCACCTGCCGCCCACTCTCGCCCTCCCCGCCGCCAGACTCAATCCGCTTGGCCGCTGCTGTCGCCATCTCCTCTACCGCATCATCCACCTGCGGCTTTGCCGCTGCCCGCACCACCTCAGCCACCGCTTCACGTTGTGCCTCGCCCTCAGCCACTGCCTCAGGTAAAGCCGCCACGCTGACATCACTAACCGCCAACTCCTCTTGAGCAACTTCCAACCTGGTGCGACTCTCCTGTAATGCCTTCGCCCCCATTTTGACAATCTCAGCCCTGCGTGCTTGCTCGTCAAGTTTCACCGCCCCTACCGCTGGTGCCAATGTGATACCGAGTCTCTCCTCCATTACGCTAATCGATAATGCCAGTGATGGTGAGATATCTTCAAGTGCCACTACTCTGGTCTGCACCAATAAATCCAATGTTAAGATGAATACCAATAAGTGAAGCACCACGCTTGCAGCATAGTATTTAAACAATCTCTCTTCATCACTGTCAGTCATCCGCCATAACAAGTAGAGCAGTAATACTATTAAAAGTACCACAAAACCGATGCGCCAGTAATTTGACGTTTTTGCCTGACTACTGACCGCTTCACGCCCCCCCTCCTCTTCTGTAACCTCCATTACAGGTAGCGGTTCCTCTGCGACGAGAGCCGCAAGTGGCAACTCTGGCCCTGCAATCTTTTCGCTTTCATACTCTATCACTTCTTCTCTCTCTGCCTCAACCTCTACTTCCGGTAATATCGGCTCTTCCTCAATCATCGCTGGCACTATATCAGGTCTAGCAATTTTAATCGCCCATGGTATTGCCACACTATCCCAGCCCCAACTTAACACCACCTTGCCGGAGATTTCATCAGCAACGCCAGCCGTATCTACCACTAACTGCCATATATTTGTCTTTGTACCCAGCATCGCATCAAGGGGCACATCGCGTTTATGGCCAACCCCCTGTATCACTGCCGCCACGCTGCACAATTTATCTTCAGCTACCGTAACGGCGTAGACCTCACCCGTCACCACGCTGCCCGCCGCAACCTCTTCCCACCCGAGTGCAGCCGGACCAAACTTCACCCGCGGCTCTGGCACCACCACCTCCAAAGCCACCTGCGCTGTCGGCAATCGTCCCACATTAACCGTTACCTCGCCTTTATACACCCCCGGCTTACTTTTAGCCGGAACTTTTAGCCTTAAGGGCAAACTGAGAGTTTCGCCCTCCGGCAAAGCTCCTTTTGTCACCTCGAGGCCACCGACTAAACCACGCGCTAAAACCGCCTTTGCACTGAAGTTGCCGCGCCCCGCCAATGCCACCCCAACCACCCTCTCGCATCCTGGCCAGATGCTCACACGTAGCGGCTCAGGCTGTACCCACAGTGTGTCGCGCCTGGTCGGCTTTACCTGCATCGACACCGACTCTTGCCGCTGGAAATCGTGCCCCGCTTCTGTCTCTCCCACCGCCACCACCTGCCACTCCTGCTCTCCGCTGCCGACAGGAACGACCACGCCGCTGAAAATACCATTTTGCCGCTGTGTGAGTCGTTGCTTAGCACCTCCGTGTGCCGTTGCTACAACCACATCCACTCCATTGCTCACCACTGCCCCACGCCGCAACACTAGTGCCGCCATCTCCTGAGGCTGTGCCTCTGTCGCTGTACCAGCCTGTGGAAACACCACCAACTCCAGGTCACTTTCGGCTGTTGCTGTTAAGGTACCGGTACCTCCAGCCTGCCACCTCCCAGCCTTCGGTCTATGGTGCTCCATATAAGAGCCTGCCAGTGTCTCCGTACTAAACACAAATTTCCCAATCCCATCTGCCGTCACTACCTCTGCCCTGTCACACTCCCTGCCCTCCAGCCTGAACGCCACCAGACTCATACTCTCATCAACCGGAACCGCCACCCTCTCGCCCCCATCCAGCTCCCACTTACCAACCGTAACCGCCTGGTGGATCGTCAGCACAATGCTTTGAAAGATCGCTTCAAGTCGTGTCATGTCCGGCGCAAACCAGAAGGCTCCACCCGTCTCGCTCGCTACTCTCCCCAGCGTACGACGATCAGCCAACCGCGATAGTCCCACCGTATAAACAGGTATCCCGCTCTCAATAAATTGTCGGTGTGCCTCTTCGTAGCGCCCCGGCTCGTCTTTGCCGTCCGACAACACCACCACAATTTTCCGCGAATCCGGAAGCTGCGCTAAAGTCTCCCCGGCCATGTCCAACGCCGCATCCAAATCTGTCGTCCCCTCAGCCACCAATTGTCGCATTGCCTCGGCAAAGGCCGCGCCGTTTCCTGGTGGAGTCGGCGGCAATAACATTCGTGGATAGCGGTTAAACCCGATTACCGTTAATGTTGCCACTGCCCCACGTCCTGATGCCACCTCCGCAAACAACTCCAGCCCCTTCACCCGCAGCCGCTGCGGGTCAGTTTTCCGCATACTGAAGGAGTCGTCAATCACCAGTGCCACATCCATCCGCCGACCACTCCACCTCACCACCCCCGGCAACCTGATCTCACGCTGTGCCCCCCGCTCTGTCACCGTCAGTACTAGATCCGAACTCCCTCTGATACCCGCCGGCCAGCCCCCCATAAAAATCTGCCAACCCTCGGCACTTAACCGTGCCCGCACTTCAGCCACATCACCACTCCCCCACTCCCCTTCAACTCTTGCCTTAAAGCTGCTACCAACTGTTGACTCTTCCCTCTCCAACATCACAAAACCGCAATGCCCACGGTCTACATATACTGCCCCCTGCACTACCGCATTAAACAAAAACATCACCACGCCTGTAAGCATAGCTAATGTCCTGATTGTGCCCCGTCTCCTCACCACCTATATCTCGCCTGTTTGAAATGTTGCAACCGACACTTGCGAAATCGACGCTTTTTCACAAGCGTTCAACACCGCCACAAAGTCATTATGACGCGACCTCTTATCGCACCGGATTACCACTGCCACACTCTGATGCTGCTGTCTGGCCGCAGCAAACAACTCATCCAGCTCGCCAATCGTCAACATTCGCTGATTCACCACTATAGCCCCTGCCTCGCTCACATTGACAATAATCAGATCAGGCAACTTCTCCCGCTCCATACCCTCTGTGGCCGGTGCCAGCTTAATAGTAATATCCTTCTCAGCCTCGTAAAATGTTGTCGCTACCAGAAAAAAGACCAGCAATAAAAAAACCACATCTATCAGCGGCGCAATCCTAACTCCGCTCGACTCCTCT